>DAOVXH010000163.1 GCA_030636255.1 Methanomassiliicoccales archaeon | reverse complement strand
GTTCCGCAAGACAAATGCAATTATTCGGGACCGGGTTACTACGGTCACCACGCCGTTCCAGTCAGTTGACGCAATTGTTACTGATATGGGTATTGCCATTAATCCAGCAAGAAAAGATTTGCTGAAGAAGTTGGAAAATTCACCAGTCAATCTAGTGGCCATTAATGACCTGAGAGATATGGCTTATGCAGAAACCGGCACACCATCAGAGCCAGAATTGGAAGATCGCATTGTTTCCCTGGTCCAGTTCCGGGACGGCACATACCTGGACACAATTCGCCAGGTCAAGGAGTAATATCATGTCCTGGGAAACCAAGGTCACAAATGTCCAGCCAGATAACTTGCAGATAGCAGGCTATCCGCTTCAGGACCTTGTTGAACATAAAGGCCTTCTTGAAGTTGCATTTTTGATATTAAAAGGCGAATTACCAGACCTTGATTCTTTAGCCAGAATGGAAAAGATTGCAGTTATGGCCGCAGAGATTCCGGCCCAGCAAGTTGAAAAACATCATGGCGATGATATTTCAAAGACTTTGGCAGCGTACTTGCTTACAGACACAGGACTGGCCAAATACTCTGATGAAAATCCAGAAGATAAAACGGCTTATGCTCTGGGAAGGACAGTCAGATACCTTTCTGCAATTTATGGAAATGAGATTTCCGCGTCTAATTTTTCAGATATAATTTATCAAGCATTCACTGGTAAATCACAGAACCCCAGGGAAGCTAGACTTCTGGAGGCAATGATTACTGCTTGCATTGACCACGGGGTTACGCCACCATCAGCCCAGGCAACTTTGATTGCTGCCAGCACCCGGGCTGCCTATGAAGTTGCAGTTGCACATGGAGTAGGAGCAATAACCGATGTTCACGGGGGAGCCGGAGCAAAGGCAGCTGGGTTCTTTGGAAAATGTTTAGATTCCTATGATGGCCAACTCGAGGCAATTATCAAGCAGTATTCTCAGGAAAAGAAAAGAATTGCTGGGCTTGGTCACAGGGTCCACAAGAATGACCCCCGAAGGGATATTCTCTGGTCTCTTTCAGATAAATCTGGCATTTCCGGTGACAGAGTTAGACTTTCCAAGGAAGTTAGCCCAACATTCAAAAACATTACAGGAAAAGATTTGCCAATCAATGTTGATGGAGTAATCGGCGCAATAGTAGCAGATTTTGGCCTGGATATAACTGCTGCCAAGGCAATTTTCATATTTGGCAGGGTTGCTGGTCTTTCAGCGCATTATTATGAGGAAATAAGCACCCAGCCTAAAATGCGCCGTATAAACTTTGGAGAGGCTGAATACACTGGCCCAGATAAAAGAGCTGTTCCTGGTGAATAAATGGTTGATGTATGTGAGATTCCATTATACCGACCAACAAGCAAGGAAGTTGAAGAGATATTGGCAGAATCAAAAACAATTGCTGTTATTGGATTATCACCCAAGGAAGAGAGAGACAGCAATCGTGTAACAAAATACATGATAGAAGCTGGCTATGAAATTATTCCTGTTAATCCGACATGTGATGAAATTCTTGGCCGTAAATCATATTCATCATTATCTGAAATATCTGTAAAAATTGATATTGTTGATATTTTCAGGAAACTGGATGCAGTACCGGGGATTGTTGATGAGGCTATTTCCTCAGGTGCAAAAACCATCTGGATGCAGGAAAATATAGTTCACAATGGTGCAGCCAAAACTGCCAAGGAAGCCGGTCTCAAGGTTGTAATGAACAAGTGCATCATGGTGGAACATAAACACTGGCTAAATTCAAATAAGTAATTTTTTTTCTTATAATTTGTTCTTTATTCGAAGGGTATTCTTAGCTTAATTATTGCTCAAACTTGCAATAACTTTAAATACTTCTTCTCATATGAGCAATATCATGAGAGGCAGACGCGGTAGACCCGGCAGACGCAGAAACCCAAGATGGGTGACAGATATGCCAGAGGTGGAATTCTTCAAACCAGCAGGAGTTCCTCTACGAAACCTTGAGGTGATGGAAATCACGGTTGAGGAGCTGGAAGCAATTCGGCTCACAGACCTTGAAGGCCTTACCCAGGAGGAAGCAGCAGTCCATATGGGCATTTCCAGACGAACATTCTGGAATGACCTGAATGGTGCAAGAAAGAAAGTTGCCTTCGCCCTGGTGAATGGTCATGCCATCCAGATAAAGGGCGGTGCCTACTCAATTGCTGGTAAAGACGAAACAGGAGACAAATAAAATGCCAAGAGGAAACAGAACAGGACCCTGGGGCGACGGACCAATGTCCGGTCGCGGGGCAGGATACTGTGCAGGTAATGACAGACCAGGATTTGCAAATTCAGGACGCGGCTATGGCCGTGGAATGGGATTCGGCCAGGAATTTGGCCGCGGTCGCGGAATGGGTTACGGCCCAGGACGAGGACAGGGTAGAGGTCAAGGCCGTGGAATGGGCTATGGTGGCCCAGGATACAGAGAGCCAGACCGCTATATTCCAGTCTACAGGGAACCTTCCCCAGATGAGGAGAAGAAATACCTTGAAGATGTGGTAAAGGACCTGGAAGCAGAACTTGAGAATGTCAAAACTCGCATAAATGAGCTGGCCAAAAAGGAGTAACCAGCTCCCACTTAATTTTTTTTTTATAAATGTAAGGAGCGTATTAAAATGAACGAACAGAAAAATGATGTCCAGTCAAATATTACAGCCAAATTAAACAATATTAAAAACAAAATTGTAGTCATGAGTGGCAAAGGGGGAGTTGGCAAGACAACAGTTGCAGTGAACCTGGCCACCGCTCTTTCTATGAGAGGAAAAAAAGTTGGCATACTTGATGTTGATATTCATGGGCCAAATGTCCCAAAGATGTTAGGTATTGATGAAGAAATAAGAATTCAGGCTGATGACCATAGCATTAAACCAATAATTGTAGAAAACAATTTGAAAGTCATGTCAATGGCATTCTTACTTTCCAGCCCAGACTTGCCGGTAATCTGGCGAGGTCCCATGAAAATGTCTGTGATAAATCAATTTCTCGGTGATGTTGACTGGGGCGAACTGGATTATTTGATTGTGGATTTACCCCCTGGAACCGGAGATGAATCCCTGAGCATAGCTCAACAGATTCCCGGTGCTGAAGCAGTGATTGTTACCACTCCCCAGGATGTTGCCCTATTGGATTCCAGAAAATCTGTGAATTTTGCCAGGCAATTGAATATGCCTGTGCTGGGAATTGTAGAGAATATGAGTGGTATGGACTGCCCCCATTGTGGAAAAAATATTGATTTATTCAAGATTGGCGGCGGAGAAAAGGCTGCAAAGGAGATGGATGTCAAATTTTTAGGCAGGTTACCCATTGATCCAGAGGTGGTTAGTGCAGGCGATTCAGGCTCACCAATTGCTTCAAATGAAGAATTAGAATCATCAAAAGCATTTGTAACAATAGTGGAAAATATAGAGAAAAAGGAGGACTGAGAACATGAAAATAGCAATAACATCCCGGGGCGAGGACCTGGAAGCGGAAATGGATCAGAGATTTGGACGATGCCAGTATTTTGTAATTGTGGATTCAGAGACTCTTGAATTCCAGGCACATGATAATAAGGCAGCAATGGAACGCGGAGGAGCAGGACCACAGGCAGCAAAGGCAGTTCTTGATTTGGGTGCTGAAGTACTCATAACAGGCAATCTTGGACCAAATGCCTTCATGGCCCTTCATGCATCTGGCATAAAGGGGTATATCGGTGCAAGCGGAACAGTGAAAGAAGCTCTGGAGCAGTACAAGAAAGGCGAACTTAAGCAGGCAGAGGAGCCAAATGTGGACTCACATGCCGGGATGAGCTGATTATATGAAATTCTGCATACCAACCATGGGCGCTGGAGGTCTGGACGATAATGTGGGAGAGCATTTTGGACGTGTTCCCACCTACACTATTGTGGACACAGAATCTGGTGATGTCCAGGCTATCAATAACACCACAGTACATCAAGGCGGAACTGGATATGCTCCGGACTTGATTTCTCAGCATGGCGCAGAAACAATGCTCTGTGGCGGCCTGGGCAGAAAGGCCATAGGCATGTTCGAGGAAAAGGGAATAGCAGTCTATACTGGTGCTTCAGGCACTGTTAATGACGCAATAAACATGTGGAAGGCAGGCCAGCTTCAGTTGGCAACAGATGAGACTGCATGT
>DAOVXH010000085.1 GCA_030636255.1 Methanomassiliicoccales archaeon | reverse complement strand
CAGGACACCCAACCATTGTGGAAATTACATTCACCCATTTTTCCTGCTTGGTTCTGGGTGGCTGGATTGACTCCACAAACTCAATTTTATGGCCGTCCTCGAGTTGGCCAATGAATACCCTGGCCAGTTCCGGGTTTCCCTGCTTGCTCAGTATTTTCATGATTTAGTCCTCAGAAATCTGTCCATCTTCATTGCCATTTCAACGCCGTCCCCAACTGCAATTGCTGTCTGCCCCAGGCCGCCTCTGATTGCGTCGCCAGCAATGAAAAATCCTGTTGGAGAACTATCCAAATCAAAGCCTTCAAATTTGGGCATTATGGCCTCCCGACCAACAGCCACAATCACTAAATCGAATGGTAATTCAAAATTATCAAGGGCCAGAATTGCTTTATTGCCATGCATTCTGCCTTCTTTCACATTGCTTTCATGCCATGTTATATTATCATCATTGAGGGCGGTTTCCAGAAGTGACTGGATGCCTCGAGGTTCTGACCTGTGTATCATTGTAACCTTCATGCCTGCCTCCACCAGGCTCAGTGCCATGTCCATTGATGCTTCTCCACCACCGATAATTGCAGCTTCCTTGGCGCCTTGCCAGTGGTCCATGAATGTTATGCCGTACCAGAGATGCCTTGCCTTCTCAAGCTCCTCCTCGCCAGGGAATCCAGCCTTCTTTGCAGTTGTACCGGTGCAGAGAATAACACCATCAAAATCTTTGCCAAGAATAGAAAACCCAGTATCAGTTTTTTCAATGCTCTCAACACTGCTGACAATGATATTATCAATGTATCCGAGAAAATGCTCTTCCATTAGCCTTGCCAGGTGTCTTCCGGTTATGCCCCCGGGAAACCCAGGATAATTTTCTACAATACCAGCATTCCACAATGTTCCGCCAACCTTGCCATGCTCGAATACCTGAACATCATGCCCAGACCGCACAAGCTGCACGGTAGCAGCCATTCCTGCTGGCCCTGCGCCGATTACTGCAATTTTTCCCATTATTCGGCCTCCAGCAGTGAAATAATATCATTAATATCAAGAATGTAAGCAAAACCATGAGCCAGTGTTGCCAATGTGCCCATGTGTAAAAGGTCACTTCCAGTGGCAGTTCCGTCTGCTGTAAACAATACATCATAATTCTCCTGAAATGCTTCTCTGGCGGTTGTCTCGCAGCATAAATCTGTCATGACGCCGCATATTACAACAGCATCGCATCCCATGTTTCTCAATTCCTGGTCTAAATCTGTGGATGAAAAAGTGCCGTATAGGTCCTTGTCCAGTATTATTGCCTTTCCAAGTTCCAGCCTTGAGTCCATGTCAAACCATTCACTTTCCCTTGGCAGGGCAGTACCCCACCATCGGACCACCGGGTCATGCTGGCTTGAGGAATAATAACGAGTAGCAAAAATCGGATAATTATGTTTCTCAAAGGTGTCAATTAACTTCTGGACCTGGGGAATAATAGCCTCGAATCTTGGACTGTGGGCTGATCCATTTTCCTGGCAAAAATACTTCTGCATATCAATTACCAGAAGTGCTGGCTTCTTTGGCAGAGGCGGCTTTCGCAGGCCTCTCAATCCCTGAAGTTTCTGTTTCCAGTCCATTTTAATCACCTAATTTCCTGGTTTTTTGAGCTGGAAACGGTAGAACAATGCTCAGGGTGGAAACCTATTTTTGGTTTTAATAGGTTTCTGTCAGGTGCTAGGTACTAGGTTTGCCAGCACTCACTGGTTCGGTTCAATGGGCTCTTCAGTTTCGGGCAAGTCTTCTGGAACATCAGGTTTACCCCGCATTCGAAGGAACAGAGCTGCACCGGCAATTGCTACGACAATCAAAAGAATGATTATCCACAGGAGGTTCGAGCCCCTGCCAGGGTCGTCCTCAGCTTCACCAACCTCTGGGTCCAGTGGGTCTTCATCAATCTCGTCTGGGACTCCGTCGCCGTCATCGTCTGTGTCGGCGTTGTTGCCGATGCCATCGTCGTCGGTATCTACTGATTCTGTTTCATCTAGAGGGAATGTGTCTTCGGAGTCTAGAACACCATCTCCATCATCATCTGAATCTGCATTGTTTCCAGTTCCATCATCGTCGGTGTCCATGGCTTCGGCTGAGTCGAGGGGGAAGGCATCTTCGGTATCTGGGACTCCATCATCATCGTCGTCCAGGTCTTCAGCGTCTGGAGTGCCATCACCATCACTGTCTATCTGGGTTGTGAAGGATAAGAAGCATTTTCTATTCAGTGAATTGCCTACAAAGTCAGTGGCGTTTGTGCTTATTGTGATAAGATAGCTAGTATTGAAGTTGAGGTCTTCCGAGAAAGTAATGGATAGTATTGTATCATTCTCCCAGCTTAAAGAGTAAAAATCAATAGATGGTTCAAAAGCTGCAGCTTGTTCAACAGAGCTCATGTTCATTTTCTCACTGAAAGTTATCTGGATTGTGGGACTTATGGAAACCTCTACAGAATTGTGAGCTGGGGATTTGGAAGCTACTATGGGAGATGTGTCATCGACCGTGAAATTATATGACTTGAAAGCTGCATTGCCTATAATGTCAATGGCATGAACATCGAATTTATATGTGCCATCAGACCATCCTGTCGTGTTTATAGAATAGGGTGATTCAAGGGTTATCTCTGTTCCGCCATTAATGGAATATTTTACTGTGAACTGATGTTCGTCAAAAACTGTGAGGTTAATCACCGTGTCTGCCAAGATTACCGAATTGTTCAAAGGGCTGGCCAGGTCGATATTTGGGCCTGTGGAGTCAAATGAAAATCCATAAATTTTGATGGCTTCCCTCCCATCTGAGTCAGTGGCATGGATTGCGGCTGTATGATTTCCATCTGACCAGCCAGTAGTGTCAATGTCGTATGGGGCATCGAGAGCTAGGCTTGCTCCGCCATCGATTGAACAGTTAACATAAGCGAGATAGGCATCTTCGACACTGATATCCACAGTCGTGCCAGCGGCAATGAGCGAGTTATTAAGTGGGGAGTTGAGAGTAATAACCGGAGGACTTAAATCCATTTGTGGGTAATTGTCCTGTGCCCCGGAATCTCCATCAATATTAGTATAAGGGGTATCTCCGATCTTATCTGCCCCTGGTTGGTCCTGGTTGGGGCCAGAGAATGTATCAACACCATTATAATCAGACCAGTAATTGCCTCCATCTGGGTAGCCATTGTCCCAATAATTTAAATTCGCCCCATAATCCCATGCCTGAAAAGAATTATCAATAATGATGTTTTTGTAAATCACATTGTTTTTGCTCTTGTTGGTATTTACAATAAATCCATAACTGTTTTCAGACACAATATTGCCTGTTAAAGAATTGTTGCTACTAGTCCAAAAAGAAAAACCGTAATTACCTTCTGACGCGATATTGTCGCTTATAGTGTTGTTGTCACTGTTTTGAAAATAAATTCCATAATAATTATTTGATACGTTGTTGTTGGATATTGTGCAATATTCCGAAAAACCAAGCTGAACACCAGCAAAACAGTTACTCAAACTTTGGTCCTCCACAACAACATTAAGGCAATTGGCCAGTATGACTTCGCCAGCTCCCTGGGGAACTGTCCCAGACATTAGGTTTTTCAAGTAATATGCCGGTTTGCCATTTACCAAGTTAGATGTGTCGATAGCATGTGAAGTCCAATGGAGTAATTGATCGCCATAAAGACATATCCCATCATTCGACATTGTGTTGTTTTCCACTTTGTTATTTATAGAACTCTCCAGGCTGATTCCATTTATCCAATTGTTCGATGCGCTGTTGTTATTTATATTATTATCATCGGAAGCTTGGATGCGAATACCATTTACGTTGTTTACTACAGAGTTGCCTGAAATTGTGACTATGTCAGAAAGCACCAAACTAATGCCAGAACCCATATTATTTGATGCAGTGTTATTGGTAATCATGATATTATTGGATTCGTATATGTACATGCCATTGAATTCATTGCTTGATATAGAATTGTTATTTATAATGCCATTCTGAACATTATAAAGAACCAATCCAGAATTCTTGTAATATGGACTGCTTGAACCTCCGGGTACCCCACCAACCCTATGTATATAACAATCCCTCAACACAAAATAATCTGTTGTGTTCCCGATATAGAATGCATTTAGATACCCATCTCCGTCTATTTCCCATCCCTCGATAATCCAGGGATTTCCAGGACTTCCATCACCAGAGGTTGCGAAACCCGAAAGACTAAGGTCGCCATTGATCCTAACAGGAGCATGGTGTGTATAAGTAAGTCCATCCTGCTCCACAATTCTGCCCTGGGCCTCCTCTTGAACATCCAGCAGCACAAGGCCGGAACTGAACAATAGCATGACACACAGTAATACAGTGGTGATTCTTTTCATCTCTTCCACCTTGGCCAATGATTGTGAGAATGGTATAAATTACTTCGGGAGGGCTGACGGGAGGAAGCTCGAACGAATCATAATAAAGAGTGGGACGCCAATTCCAGCGTCACACACACCTAGACCCTTCTGCTTATGGGCTTACCCAGAAGCAGCAGCACCTCCGGCTTTTTGGGCCAACCCAAAAAGCAGAACCTAGACCCTGAATTATGCCACATACCCATAAGTCAGTAATCCACCTACCACGGTAATTCCAACAACCAGTGTTCTGGCAATGCCGGCCCAGAAATTGGAGATTACGAACCACTTTAGCTCGAAAACGTCGCCTTTCTTGTTCAATATGGAAAATATGTACAGTGGAACAGTATCTGTCATCAGTGGAATGCACATGATAAAGTACATGGCCAGGTATCCGAATTTCACGCAAAATTTGTGGGTGGCCATCATCATCTTTCTGAACCATCTCCATTTCATGTATCCTGCAACTAGAGTCTCAACCTTAATGCCTATTACAAAGACTATCCAGCTTCCCAGGCCCTTTGCGATTCCCATGACTATGGATATTAGCAGGAAAGCCCCGAAGATTCCCAGTCCCAGGAATGATGCATCAGAATTTTGAAGATAAACTATGTAGCCGGCCAGTGCCAGCTCCACAGGAATTGGTAAAATTACTGCTGCAAGGAAGGCAAATATGAACACGAATGCCAGGTAAGCAAATGGATTTTCAATAAGTTCGAAGAGCCAGTCTACCATTCCCTCGCTGCCTTCTCCTATTGCACCGTAGGCCAGTACCAGCAAGAAAATACCATGAAGGAATGCCAGGTTCTTTCCAAGTTTCACAAGAGGATGATTCTTGTGATATTTACTGGCATATAGGAATGCCACAAGTGCCAGACTTCCAGATATGACGTTCAGGCCGCATGCAGAGTCCAAAACTATACTGGCAGCTGATGTACCAAAGCCGGAAAGAACAAGCTGTAACAGTGAAGGATTAAAACCAATGCTCAACATGGCCAGAAATATAGGTGTCCAGAGATGCCTGGCCACATCCTTGCTTGGCAATGTCTCATCAAAGATATTCCTATTCTTTTTGACAATCACCTTGACCTTGTCGCTGGCCTCCTTTACCTTGGTCGGGGCCTCTTTTGCCTTTGTGGTATCTACCTTTGTCTTGGTGGCAATGTCCTTTGTTTTGGCAGAAGTGTCTTTGACTTTTAAAGAAATTGATTTTTCAATATCAATGCTCTTGGCCAGTAAATCCTTGCCGTTCTTTTTTAGATTCCCATTCTTCTGAATGGTTCCATTATTTGGCTTAGTGGCCTTGTCATTCACTATAATCAAACTCCTTTGATACGCATTTTTGATTTATCTTCGCCCAGAAGCACCACCCGGCTTGGCTTCTGCTCTGCCAGGACCTGACGGCCAGTCTCTCTGCCAAGTCTCTTTGAAAACTGCATAATCTTTTCATGACTTGGCATATTGTCATTGTGCATCCGTTCACGGGAATACCCAACAAACACATAACCTTTTGGTTCTACGAACAGTGGATTTGCCTTCTCAACCAGCTTGGCATATTCCCTCTCCCAGCCAATGTTCCAGCCGTCCACCAGTGTATGGCGTACCACGGTTCGGGTGTCCAGGCTTGGCAATAGTTCCAAAGTTTCATTTAACAGGTTCCAGCCATCCTTCACCAGAGGCACACAGAGCCGCTTGTAAATTTCCTCATTGGGTGCTGCCACAGTAACATAAAGCTGCTTTGGCAGGGTATCCATATTCTCCAGGGCCTTTGGCAATGTGCCGTTTGTAACCAGAAAGGTTGTCATGTCCCGTTTATGGCATGCCTCGAAAAAATCACTGAGCTGCTCATACATTGTGGGTTCTCCGGAAAGGGAGCAGGCCACCATGTTCGGCTGCTGGGCCTCCTTGAACATCTCCGGCTTTGTTCTTGAATCGCCCTTGTAGCCAGTAATAAGTTTTTGCTGGCCTCTGATGGATTCCTCAAGAATATATTCCGGGTCATCCTCCTTTGGGATTTTTGTCTCCAGCAAACCCTGGTAACGCCAGCAAAATAAACATGATTGGGTGCAATTGTTCACCGCAGGGGACATCTGAAGGCATCTGTGTGATTCTATTCCGTAAAATGATTCCTTGTAGCATGCCCTTCCTCTGAGCAATTTCTCTCCTAGCCAGTGGCAGAGCTTGACTCCGCTGTGCTCACCGACTATGTAATATTTTTGCTTTTCCAGAATTGCTCTTATGTCATTGTTCATGCTTTCGCCTCAGAATTCAAAGAGGTTCTTTTGCTTTTCGGGCTCATCCTCGACTGGTTTTTCAATTTCCCTGGCTGGCTCTTCCTTTTTGGCTGTTTCAGGTTCATCCTCAGTGTCTGGAGCCTCATCCTTTTTGCTGGGCCTGGATACTGCATCAACTTTTCTCAAATCATCAAAAACATGCCTTACTGGATGTGAGTCTGGCTTGGCCCCAAGAAGGAAGCCTACCTGTTCCTCGGTAAGGTTCAATTTTTTGGTCATGGTAAGTCGGAATTCTCTGTCCTGTGTGTACATCTGGCGGAAGTATGGCAGAAGCTCCTGAAGCGCAACTCTATTGCTTGTGTGGGTGTGCTTTCCAAGTCTGGATGCGAATCCGTCCCTAGCATCTCGCATGCCCTTTGACCTTGACATCTTGCTGAGCCAGGCTGGAAACTGATACTTCACATATTCCCGATAATCCTTGGTTTTTGAGAGTGAAACGCCGCAGGTCATCATGTCATTTGCATAGCCCCATAGTCCGTAGTACTGCTTTCTTTTAACCCTTCCAAGGTAAATATCCGCTTTGGCCAGATGCTCATAGGCCGTGTAAATGTCAATTGGCTCCCGATAGGCATTTGGAATGTTCTGGTCAATCCACAGAATAAGCATTTCCGGATTTTCATCAATATTGTACACTGATTCTCTGGAGCGCTTGCAATTGCCAGTATGAAATATGGTTCCCAGTGATTTGAAAATGGTTGATGAGACATCCCTGTCACCAAGGGTCGCCACATCCTTCAGTTCTATTGTGTCCTTGCCTATGGTCAGTGATTGCAAATCATTGATTGCAGACCTTACATCGCCGCCGCTTCTCTCGGCCAT
>DAOVXH010000042.1 GCA_030636255.1 Methanomassiliicoccales archaeon | reverse complement strand
CATTTGGAGACCCACTTTATCTTGATGTTTCTGCAGTTTTCCAGGACAATCATGACAATCGCATAATCGTTGGCGGCAGATACGGCCTTGGCTCAAAGGATTTCACACCTAATATGGCAAAGGCAGTGTTTGACAATATGATACTGGACGCACCAAGAAAGCATTTCACAGTTGGAATAACCGATGATGTAACAAACAATTCACTGGCAGTTCCAGATAATATAGATGCAACTCCAGAGGGACTTGTCCAGTGCAAGTTCTGGGGACTTGGAAGTGACGGAACCGTGGGAGCAAACAAGGATGCCATCAAGATTATTGGTGACAATACAGACATGTTCGTTCAGGGTTACTTTGCATATGATTCAAAGAAGTCCGGCGGAATTACAGTATCTCATCTGAGATTCGGAAAATCACCTATCCAGTCAACCTATCTTATAGAGACTGCAGACTATGTAGCATGCCATCAGCCATCCTATGTACACAAGTACAATGTTCTGGAAGGCGTCAAGGAAGGCGGAACATTTGTTCTGAACTCCGCATGGACATTGGAAGACATGGAAACAGAATTGCCTGGCTCAATGAAGAGGGCAATTGCACAGAATAAACTCAAGTTTTACAATATCGACGGTGTGAAAATAGCTGCCAAGGTAGGACTGGGCGGCAGAATTAACATGGTCATGCAAACAGCTTTCTTCAAGCTGGCAGACGTTTTGCCAGTGGATGAGGCAGTAACTCTTCTAAAGGGAGCAATTGAAAAGACCTATGGAAAGAAAGGTCGAAAAATCGTGGAAATGAACTGGGCAGCAGTGGATGTTGCACTTGACAAGGTTGTGGAAATTAATTACCCAGAATCATGGGCAAATGCACCACTGGAAGAAATACCAACAAGAGATGAGCCAGCATTTATTAGTGGTGTAATGAGACCAATGGTTGAGCAGCAGGGTGGAAAATTGCCAGTCAGCGCATTCACACCAGGCGGTCTTTTCCCACTTGAAACCTCAAAATATGAGAAGCGCGGAATTGCAATCAAGGTTCCAGAATGGCAGGCCGAGAACTGTATTCAATGTAATCAGTGTGCCTTTGTTTGCCCACATGCAGCCATAAAGCCGGTCATAGCCACTTCCGAGGAAGTTGCCAGCGCACCAGAAGGCTTTGATGTTCTGGATGCAACAGGAAAGGGCCTTGAGGGTATGAAATTCCGTATCCAGGTAAGCACATTGGACTGTGTTGGCTGCGGCAACTGTGAGGATATCTGTCCATCAAAGGAGAAGAGCCTCATTATGAAGCCATTTGCAAGCCAGGAAGAAAAGCAGGTACCACTATTTGATTACTCGGACAAGCTTCCAATACGCTTTGGAGAACTTGGCAAGTACACAGTCAAGGGTTCCCAGCTGAGAAAGCCACTTCTGGAATACTCCGGAGCATGCGGTGGCTGTGGAGAAACGCCATACCTGAAACTCATTACCCAGCTCTACGGGGACAAGATGATAATCTCCAATGCAACAGGTTGTTCATCTATCTGGGGAGGTTCAGCACCATCTGTGCCATTTGCAACCAATGCAGAGGGACATGGACCTGCATGGGCCAACTCACTCTTTGAGGACAATGCAGAATATGGTTTCGGAATGATGATAGCCAATACCCAGCGCAGGAACAAACTGGCAGACATTGTAAAAGAAGCAATGGAGACAAATGTCAAGCCTGAGTTGAACGAGGCATTCAAGAACTGGCTGGAAAATGCAATGGACCCGGACCTTTCCAAGGAATACGGCGACCAGATAAAGGCTGGATTAGATGGAAAGTCAGGAAACAAGCTGCTTGACGATATATTCGAAGCAAAGGACATGCTCACAAAGATTAGCCAGTGGGTTGTCGGCGGAGACGGCTGGGCATATGATATCGGTTATGGCGGTCTGGACCATGTTATGGCAATGGGCGAGGAAATCAATATACTGGTACTGGACACAGAAGTGTATTCAAACACCGGCGGTCAATCATCCAAGGCAACACCAATCGGTTCAGTGGCAAAGTTTGCAGCATCCGGCAAGAAGACAGTGAAGAAGGATCTGGGAATGATGTTCATGTCATATGGCTATGTTTATGTGGCCAGTGTGGCAATGGGAGCCAATAAGAACCAGCTAATCAAGGCCATCAGGGAAGCAGAGTCCTATCCTGGACCATCCATTATCATTGCCTACGCACCATGCATCAATCATGGAATCAAGGCAGGTATGGTAAAGTCCCAGGAAGAGGAAAAGCTTGCAGTGGAAGCAGGATACTGGCCGCTTTACAGATTCGACCCGAGACTGACTGACGAGGGAAAGAACCCCTTCCAGTTGGACTACAAGGAACCAAACGGAAAGATACGCGATTTCCTCATGGGCGAGGTAAGGTACTCCACACTTACCCAGTCATTCCCGGAGGAAGCCGAGAGACTCCACACAGCACTTGCAGAAGATGTAGAAAAGAGATACAAGCGCTACAAGGCAATGGCTGAACAGTAGGGTCTAGGGATTAGGTACTAGGGTCTAGGATACAAAAATAAGCCTGGTTTCGGCCAGGCTTCCTTTTCATATTTTTGATTTATTCTACTTCCGATGATTCTTCGGAGGCTTCAATATCTTCAGATTCCTCAGTAGGCTTTTTCTTTTTCATCTGATATGCCACGAAAAGAATAACTGGCACAAGGATAAATATGAGGATTAGCCACCAGTATTGGCCTAGTCCCGGGTCGTCTTCAATGATTATTGGGTCTTCGGTTACTTCCGGGTCTAATGGGTCAAAATCCTCGGAGTCTGGAACGCCATCATTGTCGTCGTCTGGGTCAGCGTTGTTGCCGATGCCGTCACCGTCTGTGTCAGTATATTCGTCTGGGTCGTCGGGGAATGCATCATCTTTATCAGGCACACCATCACCGTCTGCATCTGTTTCAATGGACTCTGCTACGTTTAGTGTTTTGCTTGTTTCATCCCAATTACCCATTCCATCTGTGACTCTAAGTGTAATCTCATAGTTGCCTGCATTCCAAAAAATGAAATCTGGGTTAATACCATTTAGTACAACCTCAGTACCGTTGTGAATAAACCTCCACTCATATGATACAATACCCATATTGTCTGTGCTCAGGCCTGCATTGAATGATGTTAAGATTCCCTCTACTGCATTGCCCTGGGTGAATTGAGCAATAGGTTGAATTCCATCCACTATCTCAAGTTCTACAGCATCTGACCAGTTCCAATTATTATAGGCATCCCCTGCACCAAAACGATAATGGAACATATCACCAATTTCAGCATTGACAAGAACATAGAAACTAACTGAGCCATTTCCCAAATCACGATTGTTATAATCATCACTTATATTTCCATCTCCAATCCACCATTGAAGCTCATAATAATCAACATGAGTAAGCCTGTCAATGGCTGTTACATTTATGAAAAAGAATGTGCTTGATAGAGGAATGGTATCAGTATTATCAATTAGTTCTGGAGGAGTTGTATCATAAATGAGCCAAACTTCGTTTTCAGACTTCATTGGCTCAACTACAGAATAGATATTAACCGCAATGCTGAAGAATTCATAATATCCATCACCGTCCACTGCGGCCAAGTTCCATTGGAATGACCATGAATTATCTGTTTCTAGACATGACCAGTTGGACCATGTTTCATTGTACTGACTATATCTGTACCAAATATCTACATCTGTTACTTCCCATGTACTGTCATTGGTATATGCCTCTAGCATAATGGAGCCATCATCTGGAGTCCAACCATTCAGCCTTGATATCGGAGCTTCCGCTATTCTATATTGAATCCATGTTTCATTTCCTCCGGGAATTGCCTCAACATTGCCTGCCACGTCTGTTCCCAGGCAATATAACTGATAGAACCCTTCACCTTCCTGGAACGTGAAATTAACATCATACCAGGTTCCTACAGGCGTATTGATTGTTGTCCAGAGTTCGTAGGCCCCATATGTTGTTCCGTCAGCGGAGAAAGAGTAATAGATTGAGGTCTCGAACGGTCCGCTATATGCATCACTAGCCAACACAGAGAGATTTGTCCAACTGTAATAGGTTAGAGGTGATGATATGTCTAGGATAAAGGAAACTGGCACGAAATCATCATAGCAACGTTCAGCTTCCATTGTGGATTTCATTGCCTCGGTATTTCCTGCGGTATCATTTGCAATGGAAAAGAACTGGTAATATCCTCCTCCATCTGGGAAATTAAAGCTCCATTCCCAGGGGTCTGCAACATCTACATCATAATGAGTCCAGTCACCCCATGTAATATTGTCAGTGCAGTGTCTGTACCAGAGTGTGACATTGCTCACAGCAGTTTCAGCCTCAGTCACCATGGCAGTGATAGTCATAGGGGGTGAGGTGTGCCAGTAAGGCGTAATTGTGTTCACTGAGGACACTGGCGGTGTGGTGTCCTCCAGAGATATGGGATACATCAGGGGATAATTGTCCTGTGCCACGGTTGTACCAACGAATTCTGTGTATGGTGTGTCGCCTATCCCATCTGCCCCGGAAACATCCTGGCCAATGCCTGTAAATACATCCGAGCCAGAGTAATTGGACCAATAATTGCCCCCATCCGGGTACCCATTGTCCCAAGAATTGTTTGTACCATCGTCAGCAGAAGGCTTCTCATACTCTTTAAATTCATTGTGATAGACCAGATTGTCCACAGCATTACTTGCGAGGACCACAGAGCGATAATCTTTCCAGGACTGTGTGTTGAATACTGTGTTATTGTGACTGGCGACTATGTATATGCCATAAAAACAATCAGTGGTATTGACCTCGGTGATGAGTATGTTATCGCAATACCCCAAAGTTATCCCGCCAGAGACATTGTGATGTATAACGGTCACTCCGCTACAGTTCGCAAGTATTACCTGCCCTCCATTTGTTGGGGCTGCTCCCGATATCTGGTTCTTGACATAGATTACGGGTAGGCCGTTCACCAGGTTGCTGTCGTCGATATCATGGGTGTTCCAGTAAGCCACATCATTTCCCAAAAGTGAAACACAACTGGTCATCACATTGCTCCTCAGGGTGACATTCCTGCACATCCAGGGAGAAATATCGTAATAATCCTGATTGTAAAATGTATTGCCCCATAGAGTATTGTTGTCCGAGTCTTCGTAGAGGTCGATTCCTATCATATTATCGTGGACAGTATTGTTCTCTATCCGATTACCACAAGACTGGGTAATTTCCATACCGCATATGTTTGCCCCAAAGATAGTATTGTTGGATATCAAGGCATTGGTGGTATTGTGCATGCTAATACATGATTCGAACCACCAGGGCCACATCCCCGACCCTCCATCAGCGTCATGCAGGCTGCAGTTACGAATCACATAATAGTCAGTTGTGTTGCCTACATAGATGCAGTACCCGTATCCATCTCCATTGATGTCCCAGCCCTCGATAATCCAGGGATCCGCCAGGGTGCCACTGCCGTTGGTGATTCCATGGGCTGGGTCGAAATCAGAGTTGTTGTTTATTCGAATCGGGAGGTGTGGTATATAATCGCCGATATAAACAGGACTCATCAATGGGAATTTATCTTCACTACTCGAACCTCCTGCAATGCCCTGTCCAGTTGTGTCATTGTAGGGCAGGTCTCCGATACCATCACCGCCAGCTATGTCCTGGCCTGGCCCATTGAAATTATCTGAACCAGTGTAATCATTCCAATAATTGCCTCCTTCTGGATAGCTATTATTCCATCGATTTGCTCCGTTGTGATCGAAGGCCTGGAAGGTATTGTTGTCAAAGTTGTTGCTACATATCAAATTATCATATGAGCCATACAGCCAGGCTCCATACCAATTGTTAGAATCCAATGAATTGTTCACAATAGTGTTATTATCGCAAAAGCCAAGCTGAATACCTGTATTTCCATGTCTCAACTCCTGCTTCTCTATTGTAACGCCTGAGCAATTGGCAAGGATGACCATGCCAGCTCCTTCTGGAACCGTCCCTCCGACTTGATCCTTCCAGAAGATTACTGGTTTGTCATTTATCATGTTCGTGCTATCTATCTGATTGGAATTCCAGCGTGCTAATGTATCACCTTCAACATAGATTCCATCATTGACCATTGTATTATTGGTCAACACTATGTTTCTTGAATAGGAGAGCATGAGGCCTCGACTGGTATTGGTCAATACATTACCGTCCAAGGTGTTATTGTGGGAATATGAAGCAATTATCCCTCGGTATCCATTTGATACGATATTTTTATTGATTATATTACCGCTGGACCATGAAATGGTTATAGCATCTTGGTCGACATTGATCGTGTTATTTACAATCGTGTTGTTCACCGAGGAGGTCAGGCGAACGACTATCCCTGCTGCCCCGAGAGTTCCAGAGGCACTATTGTTAGCGACGTAGTTATAGCTGGATGCGTCTATAAAAACACCGTTGCCATTGTCTGTCAATTCGTTATAGGTCACATTATTGTGTTCGGACCCTGAGCGCAACTCTATCCCATAAGAAGTTCCAGTTGCGGTGTTATTAGATATGTTATTCCAGTCACTTGATGAGACCTCTATACCTATGCCATTGTTAGAAACTGAATTATTGATTACCATATTGCTATTTGAGGAGGCGAGAAGGATCTCAGTGTTCCATATATTATTCGTAGCAATGTTGTTGGCAATGATGTTAGTGTTAGAATTGATAAGACATAACCCGATTTCCACATTTGAGGAGACTGTGTTGTTTAAAATGTTCATATTATTGCATAAATCCAGATAAACACCATACCAGTCATTTGAAAAAACTGTGTTATTTTTGAATGTCCCATTTTGGACATTGAATAATATCATTCCTGCATCTGAGAAAAATGGAAAACTATTGATGCCGCTCGCGTATTGTAATCTGGAATCCCTCACCTCAAAATAATCTGTGGTGTTCCCAATATAGATACAATAACCATATCCAGTACCATCAACCTCATAGTTCTCAATAATCCAGGGATTTCCCTCGCTGCCGTCACCACCACTCACCTTTGGCGACGTAAGAAAATCCGCATTTGAGTCAATTCTAAATGGCTCACTGAAAATGTAATTTGTATCATCCTGAATAAGTTCCTTCCCTTCAGCCACTTCTTCCGCATCAAAAAACACAAAGCCAGAGCTAAAAATCAGAAATGCACATAGGATTATTGTAGCCACCCTTTTCATCTCATCCACCTGAACGATGATTAAAATATCAGCTTATAACAATTTCTATAATCTAACCCGCTACACTACTTCAGAGGGTTCCAGCTTTTCTTGCCCTTCTTCTTCTTGCCGCCAGATGAATTTTTCACCTGCACATCATAGACCATTCCGCAGTTTGCGCAGACTGCCTTTCCATTTCCAAGGACAGTGATGCCTGGCACATTGCATGTCTGGCAGGGTTTCAATGGCTGGCCGCTGGACATAATAGTCTCGCGCTGTGCCCTTACCTGGGACCATATTGGCTTGGACTGGTTTTCTGCCTCCCTGGCATAAGTTAGGGCATTCACATAATCATTATTTATCAATGCATTTCTGGCATTGGTCATTGTGGAATTAATCATCTGTGTATTGAGGCCATAGGCATCGGCCTCTCGAACAAGAGGATACAGGGCTGCCAGTATTTTGTCTGCGTCCCCGAGTTTGTCCCGCTCCAGTTGTGCTGCTTTCTGGATTTGTGAGTGCTGGCTCTCCATTGCCTTTCGCTCTGCCATCTTCTTCAGTTCCGAACATAATGAATAATCTTCATTCTCAAAGGCGCCCCTGGCCTGTTCCAGATGTTTTTCAGCGCCTGAGATATCTGCGCCCAAATCCTTTGCCTGCTGAATTATTGAATTAACTCTGGGAATATCATTGCCAATTTCGTTTATCCATACATCCTTGGACTCTTCGGCATTGTTCTGTGACCGTTCAAGGTGAATATGAACCGAAGAAAGTTCTCCCACAAGGAAGGCTTCCCTGGCTCTGTGAAGGTATCGTTCTGCATTGAAAACATCAACACCCTGCACACGCATTGCATTTATCAGGGGTTCAACAAAGGCCATTTTCTCTTCCAGGTATATGACCTCTTCACGATAGACATTATTGGCAATATTTGAAAGTTCATTAATTGCATCTTCCCTTTTCTTGCCGCCCTGGGGGAAAGTTCTCTTGGCATGGATTAATGCGTCTGCTGCATTCTCATCATTGGATTCTGCCTGACGGCACTCTTCCAGTATCTTCTCAGCCGAAAGAATAACAAAGGCATGTGTGACATCATTATAATTTTCATAGAACAGATGGCAGGATTTAGTGGCCTCCATGAGCATTGTCATGCTTTCCACATATTTTCTGTCAAGGAATTTAACCCGGCCCATATCAAGCATGCTGGCCACATTGGTTGAATCAATGTCCTGTTTTACCACATCAGCCAGTTTCTGGTCTATCTCATAGATATCTGCCATGTCTGGGGTAGCTTCCGCTTCCAGCTTGTGAACAACTTCTTCAAGGTCCTTCTCAACCTCAACCAGTTCCTCGCCTATTTCTTCAAGTGAAACGTCTTCAGGTGGCTCTGCCTGCTGGCCAATTTCAAATAGTACATTGATGGATTCATCGGTAATATTACTGCCAATGACCTCCACAAGTTCGGTTTTCTTTTTTGCCCCGCCCAGGTCTATTTCAAAATCACTGGCAAATGCCTTCAGGTCACTGACTGTCAGAGACTTTAATTTGGCATTGATTGTTTCCTCAATCAATGAAATAAAATTATCTTTTTTCTCCTTGCCAGTCAATGATAATTCAAGGTTTGCAGCCAGTTTCTTCAAATCAGAAACTTTCAATTTGGACAAAGGTTTTCCAGTTCCCATTAAGCACCCTCCCCATCATTTAACAGATGGGTAATCTTCAGGACAAGTATATGAATGCCAGTATTAAATCATTTTTGCTGTAAACTACCAGCTATAAATGAATATTTATGTGAATAATATATAGCTGTATGTTTACAAAAATTAGCCATACACCTATTTTCTCGAAATACAAACAATTTCGAGTTAATGTGCTCATACATGCACGGTATATGGCGGACACCCCCTACACGTAATCTTTAATTCATAGCTAAGATATAGTTTACATAAGACTTTTATATAATATCCATAATGTGCCGGAGGATGCCAGACGAAACACAGGTTGAAATACCAAAAAAATACATGCTGAGCTTTTACTCTGCTCTTCTAGCCATAGGTCTGATTATCTATGTATCATGGGGCTTCATGTACGGTTCCTGGAACTTCTTTGCCAGGGAAAACCTTGGTATATATGCAGTAACAATGATGTTCTGCGGCTTTGGGCTTGTTGGTATTCTGCTTTATTCCATCAAGGGCCAGAAATAAACATTCTGGTTTAGGCCAGATTGTTTAGTACGTTTTTGCCACATATATTGTAGTATCAGTAGGTTTACCGCAAACTATACAATTTCCAGAGACTGGTTCTTTTTCTACAGGTACTCCAAGCACAGCCATTTCAGTTGCATTTTCAATCTGATGCCCGCAATCCTCTTCACCGCACCAGCCCATTATATTAATGCCAGGCTTTGCATCTGAAAGGTCGTTTAATTCAAACATAGATTCGTCAAGCTGCTTCTTTGCCCTTGCAAAAAGGTTTTCCTGAACTGCCAGAAGCTGTTCCTTGATGCCGTCAACCATATTGTCAAATGGTATCTGGCTCTTCTCGCCAGAATCACGCCTTGCTGTGGTTATTACGCCATTTTGAATGTCCCTTGCGCCAAGCTCGATTCTCAGAGGTACACCTTTCAGCTCCCAGCTATAGTACTTGTTACCTGGCCTAAGGTCCCTGTCATCATAATGCATCCTGAAACCTGCCTTCTTGAGCTCTTCATAGATTTCCTTGCATTTATTTTCCACAATTTCGGGTTCCTGCTTTGAAACTATAGGTACAATTACAATCTGGATAGGTGCAATGTCCGGCGGTAAAATAATACCCTTATCATCATTGTGAAGTGAGATTAGAGCGCCAAGAATTCTCTCGCTCATGCCATATGTTGTCTGGTGAGCATACTGGTGTTGGCCATTATCATCCTCGTATTTGATGTCATAAGGCCTTGAAAAGTTCTCCTTGTACTGATGAATACTTCCCATTTGAAGAGTGCGGCCAGTAGGCATTAATGAATCAATTCCAATGGTATAGAAAGCTCCGGCAAACTTGTCCCAGTCCGGCCTCTTGCACAGCACATAAGGAAGGCATAATTTACTTGCCAGTCTTTTCATGATTCCAAGATTTTCTGCAATCTGCTTTTCAGCATCTTCAAAATCAACGTGACAAGTGTGGGATTCAAAGAAATGAATTTCTCTCATTCGGATGAAGGCCCTGGTCTGCTTTGTCTCGTATCTGAAAACATTTACCAGCTGGTATGTTTTTAGAGGCAAATCAGCATGTGACCGTATCCATAAAGAGAACATTGGATACATGGCAGTCTCGCTTGTTGGTCTTAGAAGTAAAGGAATATCCAGCTTGTTCTCACCAGCATGGGTGACCCAGAAAACTTCTGCACTAAAGCCCTTGATATGATCTGCTTCCTTCAGAAATTCATTCTCAGGTATGAGTAGTG
>DAOVXH010000053.1 GCA_030636255.1 Methanomassiliicoccales archaeon | reverse complement strand
CATGATACTTTCGGTGGCATCTTCTTTGGAGTGGTCTCCGTACATTCCCAGATGCGTTACAACTATATCTGCATCCATTGCCTGTGCCAGTATTCCGGCCCACCTAATGCTCTCCATGCTTCTCTCTGTAAGATCATTATTGGCAACTAAATCCATATAATACGGTGTATGAACCGATAGTACCACGTCAAGGTTCTTTGCAATCTCTCCCATCTCCCTCAGGTGCTGATAGTTCTTTGCAATGGGGTTTACCATTGATAGGATTAGGTCTCCCTTCTGAATTGGTTTGTCCAGATGAGCAACACTGCGGTTCTTGCCACTGCCTCTGAGAACTTCAATTATTAGTTCGTCTTCAA
Organism: Methanomassiliicoccales archaeon; assembly: GCA_030636255.1. Classification (GTDB taxonomy): domain Archaea; phylum Thermoplasmatota; class Thermoplasmata; order SG8-5; family SG8-5; genus JAGLQM01. The sequence continues at coordinate 9,479 of DAOVXH010000053.1, read as the reverse complement.
AATGTTCCGAGTCTGTTGGGGCAAAGCCAATATCATCTTCTGTGGCAAACCTGTCAGCAACATTAGTACGAACTATCTGAACTTCCAGGGCGGTTAGCCCAAGAGTGTGTACGTCCTCAATACCATCCCTTAATGTTCGACCTTTACACGAGAGTGGTATGCCAGATGGACCAAAACGTATCATAATTCTTCACCATACCCTTCCGGGTATTCACCGGGTATATACACCTCACTATTTAACAGTAGGTGTATTAATTAAATTATAGTGACGAATTTGTTAATTATTATTCACAACTTTCAAATAGGTAGAGTCATATTAGCAAGATAACGGCATCTGTATTGATGCAAATAGCGGTACCAGTAAGGTGCCGAAAACGGCAGGGAGCTATTTTGAGCGACATAAAAAGATTGGTTCTGGATGTGCTGAAACCACATAACCCCTCTATAATAGACATATGCAACAAATTGGCAGATCTCAAAGGAATTTCAGGTGTCAACTGCACACTTGATGAGGTTGACCAGGAAACAGAGAGCATTAAGATAACCATGGAAGGGCATGCAATAGATTTTGAAGCTGTACAATCCACTATTATTGAGGTTGGAGCAGTTATTCACTCGGTTGATAATGTGGTTTCAGGCAAGAAATTGGTTGACGAAGTCAAGACACCCCAGGATTGAATGGAATAATTTCCAATATCAAAATTACACAATAAGCAGCAATAGCAAGCTTACTGAGATTTTATTGCCTTCAACTTTGTGGCTACCTTGCTTATTAATTCTGTTTTTGGCAGGCTTTTTTCCACGGAAACACAGCCCTCATGCTCCCACCAATTACTGGGATATGCCTTGTCTGCCAGTATGGTAACTTCCAGCCCCAGTGAATTAACAGCTTTAAAAAGTTCTTCAACTGTTGGTTTTTCCACAGCAAGGGATTTGGGAACCCTGCGCCCGCTGCTTCTTTTCTTTCTGGAATCGAAATAACTTGGCCAGAGAATTATGTGGTCCGCTCTTGTTCGAACCATGTGCGCACCCGTTCTACTCCACGAGAACAGCGTTCACAACAGAGTCCTGCCCGGGCCTGGATGTTATCTTTGCAACACCGATTTCGGTCTCTACAAGCGCACCTTTGGTGATTATATTACGCTGGACATAATTGGGGTTTGCTGGATTGTCTGTCACTGTAAGAATTCTGGAATGCTGGCTCTTTCCGGTCTTGGGGTTAAAAACATTGGCATAGCTAGCTGTCATGAGACGGCCCTTGCTATTATTGCCCCTTGTCCTGTAGGTTTTCATGCTAGCGTCTTCCCTGATTACTGTAAACTGGGATTCTGGAGCAATCTCAAACTTTCTCTTTCCGCGGAAATGCCTGTAACGGCCGCCTGTGTTCTTCTTCTTGGAACGTCCTTGCCAAAGTGCCATATTATCACCGATGGAACTCCGCATAAGAAACAAACCATATAAAATGCTTTCGCGCATAATTATCATTGAATTTTGTGCATATTATTTTTAGCCTGGCATTGAATATATCAGCCATGTGAGGCATTACATAACTTTTATATGTGACCATTCATTACACGAGAATGTGATGTTTATGGCTGCCAAAGGTAGCAAGAATGATGACTGGTTTGACAACCTGGACAAGGAACTGGACAAGAAAACCGCGCAGGCCCAGAAGAACTCAGGCGCAGATAGCACCCAAAAGAGTGATATCAATAGCGTCCTAATTTCAGATTTCTGGAAGATACTGCTGAGGTTTGACAAGATTAATATTCATTTTTCAATCGAGCCAAACCATACCCAGTTCGCCCAGTTTGAGAAATACCCATATGAATGGACCCTGAAGGATAATTACGACTTCGGCGGCATCAATCAAATCCAGATTGTGGACAAGACCAGGGAGCAGGGCAGGGTTGGAGATTCTCTGAGATTGAGATACTACAATGAGGAGGATACTCAGCATCTCAGGATGACCTTCGAATACTGTGAGGGAGAACATTACTACAAATATTCAGGATGGAAGCGAATTTTCGGCCAGTATATTCTTTTTGATAAGCCGGTAAAGAAGCTTGACATGGACCAGTTCCACACTGTATTAGCAGAGGTGGTACGCAACTGGTATGAATCCCACCTGAAACATAACAGAGAGACTTTCCTAGAATACCTGGAAAAGACCTTCGAGAAGGGCGAAACATATACACAATAAGATTGGCCACCATTTTTGGTAGGGCTGCTTGATGAGCGTATGCGCTCCAAAATATGTCCTTTACAAAACGGGGTGTTGATATAGTTTATAGAAATATTATCAATCCAGCATCCAGCCTTCATCTGGAGCCAGTTTGCCGCCTTCCTTGACTCTGATGACCTTGAGGTTTTTCTTTCTGGCCCTTGTAATAAGTTCCTTGTCATTGGTCATAACAAAGCATTTGAGTTTTTTGGCAAGTTCCAGAACTGCATCATCTCCAGCAGATCTTGTTGATTTGATTGTTCGGGATTTGGCAAGTTTCAGGGCCCCTCTGGCATAAATATTTGTGACTGCCAACTTCTCAAGTTCTCCAATTATTGGCTTTGGAACAATTATTTCATAAGCTCCAAAAAGGCGGATTAGCTCAGAATCTATATTAAATTTAAGCTTGAAAGGCGCTATCAGGGCATTGGCATCTGCCACAATTTGCCTCATTGGATAATACCGTACCCTATCAATCTCCATCTGCTGGATATTCTCCGGCTGATGGCAACACGCTGTCCTGCCTCTGCGCACACTGGAATTTTTAGCTTGACGTCAGCAATATTGTTTCTGGCACTGGAGACCATACCAACTGTTGTGGCAGTTCCCACGCTGAGCATCAGAGGCTCATTGCTCTTTAGGGTCTCAACCTCAAGTTCATTGGCTGAGCCAACAACCCTATCCAATAGGTTAACTTCCATGGATAGCTCGTTTCGAATATCTGGCAATGAACCAGATTTTCCAATGACCTTGCCAATGAGTGAATCTGATTTTGTTGATGCTGGATCAAGATTGGTGCCTATGGCTATGAGTCCGCCTGGACCTAATTCATCAAGCATTTTTCCGCCGGCATGAAGGCTCTCGATGGTTGTCTCCAGCTTTTCCCAGATTATCTTGCCCTTGATTTCGGTCTTGATGCCTGGCCTTATCTCGATTGTATCGCCTTTCTTCAGGGTGCCCTGGGACAATGAGCCACCAAGAACCCCTCCAATGAGGTCGTTTGGCCTGTCACCTGGGCTATTAACGTCAAATGAACGTGCGATAAACATTGATGGTGAAAGTGAGCTGTCAAGTCCAGGAGTTGGAATTATTTCATTTATTGCAGCCAGCAAAACATCAATATTCTCTTCGTGGTGGGCGCAGATTGGAATGATTGGTGCATTTTCTGCTATTGTGCCCTTGACAAAATCCTTTATCTGCTGATAATTCTGAATGGCATGTTCCTCGTCCACTATGTCAATCTTGTTCTGAACTATAATTATGTTCTGAATATCTGAAATAGTAAGTGCCATGAGATGTTCCTTGGTCTGGGGCTGTGGGCAGGACTCGTTTGCTGCTATCAGAAGTACCGCTCCATTCATTATGGCAGCTCCAGAAAGCATGGTGGCCATGAGTGTTTCGTGGCCTGGTGCATCAACAAAAGATGCGGTTCTTAAAAATTCTGCCTTGGCTCCGCAGGTGGGGCACTTCTTCTTTGTGGAATAAGCATCAGTTCCCTTGCAATCTGGACATTTGTAAAAACTAGCATCTGCATATCCAAGTTTGATAGAAATTCCACGCTTTATTTCTTCGGAGTGGCGGTCGGTCCATTCTCCACTAATAACTTTTGTAAGGGTGGTCTTTCCATGGTCAACATGGCCTATCATGCCTATATTGACTTCCGGGCGACCTTCAACTTTCATTGGCCCCCTCTTCCTGTTTGCCGAGGAGCTCGTCCACGGACCTTGGGCCGCGGGTTACAACTTTCATGTTAATCTGGGTAATATCTGGGGAAATCTGATTGCCGCGCATGGTCTTTCTCCTGCGCTCGCCATCCATATGTGGCTTGAACCCTAGTCCCTTGGAGATAAGAAGTTTTTTTCTCCTTGGTCCAGGCAGGTCCCTCCTCATTGGAAAGCCGTCCTTGTCCGAGCCGCCAGTTATCTCGAGTTTGTAGCCTGGCATCTCAACAAAAATACCGTCCATCTTGTCTCCGATCTTCTTTCCCAGGATGGCATTTGCCTGATGTCCTGCGACTTCCTTTTGATAGGATTTTCCCGTCTTGGGGTCTGATATATTGGCTCTGAACTCAACCATGTTAATTACTCCAGTGTGTTTTTGGGTTGGATTTAACGCCTAATGCCTTCCCTTATATAAAGTTTAAGACTGGAGATATTAAGCTGTATTATACTAAAGTCCAAGCCTGTGCCCATTATGTTTCAACCAGGTGCGGCGAGCAGCATAATCAGGCATCTGGCTATCAAGCAATTGCCAGAACTCGGACTGATGATTTGAATGCTTTAAGTGACATAATTCATGGGCCACAACATAATCCAGAATATGTGGAGGTGCCATGACCAGCTTCCAGTTGAGATTGAGATTGCCCTTGGCAGAACAGCTGCCCCAGCGCTTTGATTGTCCACGTATTGCCACCCTGGCAGGGTTCACCCCAAGTCCTCTTGAATAAACAATCACCCTTTCATTGAATATTTCCCTGGCCCTTGCAATGTACCATTTCTTTATTATCTCGGGGATTTTGGATTGCGGGGTATCTGGCTTCAGGCCCACAATGATATAATGCCCAGCAATATCAACGCGGTTCTTCTTGGCTGTTTCAAACGCCAATGAATGGTTTTCCCCTCTGAAAAGGAAAATATCACCTGTCATGTAATTGTGCCGGGGGATCTCCGACGCCTGCTGCCGTGCCATGTCGAGCTTTTTCAATATCCAGGGAGTTTTTTTTATTAGAAAATTATGAATCTCAGACTTGTAGCCTCGCTTTGGCGCCCGAACAATTACCCCTTTCTGTGGGTCAATGTGGATTGCCACGGTTCGGCGGCTGGTGCGTATCACTGTGTAGTCAAAACTGCTGTTGTCATGCTGGATTGTGGGCATTGGAAGGTCACCAAATTTGTATTTGTGTTCTCAGTACTCATAGGGTAATTCACAGCCTAAAGCTCATCACTTATGATTTTCATCATCGAACAATATTGAGAAACATATCCAGAATAAAAAATTACCCACGCAAACTTTAAATTAAACCTCCAATCTATCTGGAATTGATGCATCCAATAAACGAGATACGTGGCTCCAAGAGCAAAACACTCTCAGGCAAGCGCATAGTTCTGGGCATAACCGGCAGCATTGCGGCTGTTGAATGTGTGAAGCTGGCTAGAGAACTAGCACGCCACGGTGCAGAAGTTATTCCGGTGATGTCAAGAGCAGCCACAAAAATTATTCATCCAGATTCTATTCACTTCGCCACTGGCCTTGAGCCTATTATAGAGTTGGACGGTGCGGTGAAACATGTGGAACTCTGCGGAGACACAAGCAATCCGGCAGATTTGCTGCTGATAGCTCCAGCAACTGCCAATACTATCTCAAAAATATCTCATGGAATTGATGATACTTCTATTACCACCATGGCCAGCTGCGCCATGGGTTCTGGAATGCCAATAATTATGGTGCCAGCAATGCACAATTCAATGTACACTCATGGCATAATAACTGAAAATATTGAACGCCTGAAGAAGGCTGGTGTAACCTTTGTTGGCCCAAAGATGGAAGAGAAGAAGGCCAAGATGGCAACCCTGGATGATGTCATTCACCAGGTAATTCGTAGTCTGAGTGATATGTCCTTTGAGGGAAAGAATGTGCTGGTCATAACAGGCCCCACATCTGAACCCCTGGATGATGTTCGTGTTCTCACAAACAAGGCAACTGGGCGGACTGGAGTTCATCTGGCATTGGAAGCTTTCTACCGTGGAGCAAATGTCAATGTCTGGGCCGGCGAGGGGGTAAAGGTTCCTGATATTTTGCCTGTGAAAAGATTTGGGAGCGTGGGAGATCTGGAAGAGTTAGCTCAGAATGCTGATGCTCATGTGATTCTGGTTCCTGCGGCAATATCTGATTTCCTTGTTGAGAAGAGGGATGGGAAGGTAAGCTCTTCTGAAGAAGACACAATAAAATTGAGACGCGCACCAAAAATACTTGGAGTTCTGAGAAGCAAAACTGATGCGCTTATAGTTGGTTTCAAGGCAGAGACTGGCATTAGCCTGGAAGAGCTGGAATCAAGGGCCATAAAGCGAATGAAGGAGCATGGTCTCAGCATCATAATTGCCAATCTGCTGGAGGATGTGAGTGAAGAAGATACAAAGGCACTCATACTGCGCAAGGATGGGAAGAAGGACATAATCCAGGTCAAGAAATCAGAACTGGCCACAATGGTATTTGACATTATCGGGGAATCTAAATGAAGGCCTTCTGCCCGGGCCACATAACCGGCATATTTTCAATTGAAGATTCAACACCAATCAAGGAGAAAAAAGGTTCACAGGGCATAGGATTTTGCGTTCAAATGGGCGCCACTGCAGATGTAGAAATTTCTAAAGAAACTATTATTTTTCTTAATGGGGAGGAATCAGACGCCCCAGTAACCCGCCGGGCATTGGAAATTCTTGCTCCAGATACCCATGCAACCGTAAAAATTCAACATGATGCCCCAATGGGTCAGGGTTTTGGAATGAGCGCGGCAGGTACCTTTGCAGCAACTCTGGCACTTGCTGTTGAGCTGGAGATTCCTGATCCTAAGTATGCCGCATTGAGAGCAACTCACATTTCAGAAGTTGAACATCACACTGGCCTGGGAGATGCAATAGCCCAGAGCGTTGGAGGTTTTGTTCATCGAATTGAACCGGGGATTCCGCCACATGGAGAATATGAAAAATTAAAATTCAGAGCAGATGAGGTTATTATCTGCGTCCTGGGGAGCCCAATTAAAACATCTGATGTGCTGGCCCACACAGAAAAAAGACGCAGAATAAGAGAGTCTGGACATGCTTGCCTCAGGGACTGCGAACATGGTCTTGATTTGGCCTCATTCACCAGTGCGTCATGGGTCTTTGCCAGGGATGCTGACCTTGCAACAGATAAAATGAAAAGAGTGATGAAAGAGATCAAGGGCCAGGGAAGCATGGTGATGCTTGGGAATAGTATTTTTGCCTTTGGTGATGCTGATGCCCTTGAGAAAACCCTTGAAAAATTTGGCCAGGTATTTCGCACCAATGTTTGTCAAAATGGGGCCATGATTGTTTAAACGTGGTCAACAGCCGCGCCTCCTTTTAGATTTTAAAATTCACTCACTCAGTGTAAACAACTGGTCATCCCCACCAACATCAAAAAGTCCCAGCCTGGCACCGGCATCCAGCCACCCATGGGCATAGTTCACACATGCGAATGCATTGACAAAGTCTCCTTCCTCAAAAAAATGCTGTGCATCATTGTAATATGCTTCGGCCATGCCGTAAAAATCTTCAGCCTGCTTCTTGTGAAACGATGGTTCTGGTGGGCTAATCTTCACCTTGGCCAGGGCTATTTTTGTCTTTTCTAGGTAATTTGTCAAGTGCTCTTTGGATATGTCCGCGCGCTGCATTGGGCATTGAATTGAGCTTTTTGTTTATTAGACTTCCGGCAGCGTTTAATCGGGGTGTCGGAGCTGGCTCCGGAACCCTTTCCAGCAACTTGCCAAATTGTATATGAATCTTATCAACCCAGTCGGTTTTCCAATCCTGGTCCATGCGATGCTTTTTTCTTTCTCTCCACAGGCTGTAAATGGTGAAATTCAACAGCATCAGGTAGGTAATTCCCAGGACACGATAATCTGTCCAGGTCAAGCTGCTTTCAATATACACATTGGGAAATAATGGATAGAGAAAACGGGTGGCAAACTCTCCATCATGCACAGGGATGTCCATGCAAATATGAAGGAACCAGGCAGATAATGCTGGTAACATCCTTGGCTTCAGTTTCCAGACAATGACTGCCGCAATGCCAACAGCAACAAAACTGTGCATGAAGAAATAAAATTGCTTGTAAATTTCTGGCATTCTGTACATTGCCCCGGCCCAGCCAACGTCCATTGGTGTGCCAATAAGAACAAAGAGCATTATGAAGAGAAAACTGATGTCTGGCAATATTGCAAAGAATAGTGCTTCCTCTAGCCAAAGTTTGTTACGAAATAGCAGCAAAGGCCAGAGAATATGTGAAAATATCTCCATATAGCAGTAATTGTTATACTTAATATATAAATAAATTTGTACACCCTTTTGTAAACTATTTAAACAATTTGGATTTTAGGCCGCTAGAATCGGTGGCTTAGCACACCATGCCCCGTCTGTGCGAACAACGGACGCCTCGGTGTGAGCGAGACTGAGAACCGCAAGGTTTTCAGTTGAAGAGGGCGGGGTTGTATTTCCCGATGATCTGAATCGGGAGGGGTGACAGATTAAGTTCAAACTTTGGAAGCCCTGGGCGTTAACCCGGGGAGGTGTTCGCAACCATCCTAAATATTATATTTTCATCGCTACAGTAATGTAGGCAAAGCTTCCTGAAAATCTCTCAATTTTGCTTAATTTCAGGCCTGATTTTTTCACCAATTTGGGAATGTCCAGGCTTATGTCGGTGTACCCGGCCCGCCACATGACGGTTTTTAGGTACCTGTATCTGAACTGATGCTTTTTCCCTGGTGGTTTTCCTGTGTCCAGTATTGAAAAAATTCCTCCTGGTCGCAGGACTCTGGCACATTCTCTTATTGCCTTTTCTGGCTCTGGGAATGATGTGAATGCGAATGTTGCTATTATTGCGTCGAAATGGTTATCTGGGAAAGGAAGTTTAGTACCGTCTGCAACCATTGCCTTTGCCTTGCTGGCTATGCCTTCCTTTTCAATGCGTTCATTGGCTGCTTTTATCATCTTTTGAGAAAAGTCAATGCCTATTACTTTTCCACCCTTGCCCAGTTGTTTTGCCAGATAGGGTAAAATCGCTCCAGTGCCGGTTCCCATGTCCATGACAATGGCATTGGGCTGCAATTTCAATAAATCAACAGCCAGCATCTTCTGGTCATTTACTCCACCCAAATCAAAAACATCATAGAATTTGCTCCACCGGTCATAGCGCTTTCTTATCTTCTCGCTACGGCCCATAATTCACCGTCCGTAGCGCCTGGCTCTCTGCTGATATGTTCTGATTGCTCTTAAAAAGTCAATTTTTCTGAAGCCGGGCCAGTAGACATCTACAAAGTACAACTCAGAATATGCCAATTGCCATAGAAGGAAGTTTGAAACACGAACTTCTCCGCTGGTCCTGAGTATTAAATCTGGGTCTGGCAGGTCTGCAGTGTAAAGGAACTTGGAGAATGCTTTCTGATTGATGTCCTCAACCTGCATCTGCCCTTCTTTCACCTGACTGGCTATTTCCTTGATGGCCTGGATTATCTCTT
>DAOVXH010000087.1 GCA_030636255.1 Methanomassiliicoccales archaeon | reverse complement strand
CTTTGAAATATAGTTTTGGAAGAAAATGATAATTATTCCTTACATTCCTCGTAATAAACCCGCCCTTCCGGCCTTGACTTCTTAGGCGGCTTTTTATTTGCAGGGTAGCCCACTGGCAGAATCACCTGGGGCACAAATCTGTCCGGAATACTCAGCAATTCATTGATGAATGTGAAATCTGAAGGCGTGTAAGTGACTGAACCAAGACCCTCATTCTCAATTGCCAGGACAATATAGCCGATTGCAAGCCAGGTTGATTCCAGCCAGTATGGTTTTTCTGTGTCACCGGCAATTATCAGTAAAACAGGAGCATCTGTGAGGAACGGTTTTTCCGAGTTAACCCCCATTGCATCGAACTTGTCCTTCAATCGGCCACTGAGGTTTTCATAGTACTCGATTTCCACCTTCTGTGCTCCTTCGCGGATTTTCTGCTTCATCTTCGAGTCCCTGACAACCACTGTACCATAGGGGAGCAGACCTGCTCCAGACGGTGGAAGTGTGACTGCCTCAAGTATCCGATTTAGACTTTCTTCACTAACTGGGTCAGGCAAGAAATTGCGCACCGTTCGACGGTTTTTCATTAGTTCATGTAAATCACCTGACACTGTTTCACCCCCATTTGATGTCTAGAATGCGGCTACCATCCTCACCCTTTTCAGGCTGTAAATGAACAACACCAGTCCTGCCAGTAAGTTCCAGAACACCCTGCAAACGGCCTCTGAAAAAGTCATACCATACTTCGTCGCAGTCCCAGTTCTGAAGTTCTACACGGACATGTTTTTCACCGATGCGTTCCAGAGTCTGGGTTCCGGCCTTGTACTGTGCCTCCTGACGCTTTGTAGATAGGAAAATCTCTGCAGGGTTCTTGTCATAGAATACATCCTGCCAGCGCGGGTCATCCTTGATTATTCTGAAGCCCAATTGATAAACCGATAGAGGATTATTATTTCCAAGCTTGGTCTGGGTATCTCTGAGGATTTTGCATAAAGCGGCAAAAGAATACCATTGCTCCATTTTGTACTTGGCTGGGTCTGCGTCAATTTCTTTTAATCCACGATTGCCCCATTTTTTGACAACCTGGTCAAGAACTTTTAGAAACACATCCCCCTTGGCTTGGTTTTCTGGCATTGAGCATGAGAATGAAAGATTGTTTAAAAATGTTAGGGTTTAAGATATGTGGCTATAGACCATTAATTATGCCAACTTATGATTGTAAAAAAAGCCATACTGTTTCAGACCATCCAGTATATTATGGACATTGGAAATTTCTGTGATTATCAGTATATCAATTTCCATTGCCGGCCCTGGCTCTGAAGTGTAAACATCATCATATCCTGGGCCGCTGACACGAATTGCTGCCTCTCTTTCAATTACCATGACATTTTGCAGAACTACCCTTTTACCTTTCCCGGCCTTCTGGAATGCCAGATTGCAATATGGTTCAAGAATTAGGCCCTTCTCAACTGCAGCCAATTTTCTGAAACTTATTTGTCCTTGGCCAATCTTACTATTGAGAGTGGCAATAAATTTTTTGGTCATTGGATTGTTTACATTAAAATTAGCTTTTTTAACCCTCAGGGCATTTACAGTCTCGCGGAAAAGCTGCTTATCAAGTTCGAAGCTGAATATCCAGTCTATTCCTATTGGCCTTGCGCCTCCACTCTTCAGGTACGGGTCAACAAAGGTTCCCATATGCATGTAAACCTCGATGACTGGACACCGAATTGTCTCATTAATTTCCTGCCCCAGGCTCTTGAGGTATCTGAGCTTGGAAAGTAAAACACCCTGTTTGGTAACTTCAACAACCAGGCAGACCGGATATTCGAAATCCTTGAGAAGATTTTCGTCCAGGCTAAGTACCCTGGACATCAGAACACAGGCTCCGTGCCAAATTCCAGCTTGCAGCAGCTATTTCCTGCGGCTATGCATTCTGACTCAATACCATGGTATACTATATTGTCCAGCTTGCTGAAGAAGCCCTCAAAGTAGCCAAGGAAGTAGGAATCCACAGGCTGCTCACTTTTTCCCACATAATTGCGGCCGGTTGCCAGTCCCTTTTCGCTCCTGATAATTATTTTACCTGGAAATTCCTCTATGGAAATTCTGCCCCAACCAATTGCTTGAGTTTCTGCACAGAGATAGGAGAAAAGCTTCTGTCTATCACCGAAGATATTACTTTCCTGGTCATTTATCAGTAGCTCATAGAATTTTTCGCCATATGCCTTTCCTATTCTCTTGAGAACACCACTAGCCGATGCACCCACCAGTTCTTCCAGTTCTGAATAGATTGTGGACATGAACTCTGCCCTGGCAAATATCACAGGCACATCTTCGAATACTAACTCACCGGTTGATGCTTTTGACTGGATTGTGGTCTTGTACTGGTTCAGTATACTGGTTACTTCCTCTGGGGATGCTTCGATTTTCATATTATCATTTCCTCTTGAATTCTGCTGGCCGCTTCTCAGTAAATGCGGTCATTCCTTCTTTCTGGTCTTCTGTGGCAAATAGATTGGCAAAGTTACTGGCCTCAACCTTCAGGCCTGCATTTTGCGTTAAATCCAAACCCTGGTCAATGGATTCCTTGGCCTTTTGCACTGATACTGGACCCTTTGTGGCTATCTTTCCGGCCATCTTCATTGCCGCTGCCATTACTGGTTCATTATCCTGAACTGGCTTGCCCTTCTCATTGAGTATTTTTTCGCCGGCCTCATCAACCTTGAAGCCTGGAACAATAGCCTGGACAAGGCCTATTTCATAAGCTTCCTTGGCACCAATCATGTCACCTGTGTAAATTAATTCTTTAGCCTTGCCTGGCCCAATCAAGCGCGGTAACCTTTGAGTTCCGCCAAAGCCAGGAATAACTCCTAAATTAACCTCTGGCTGCCCGAACTTTGCTGCCTGGGATGCAATACGAATGTCGCAGGATATTGCAAGCTCTGTTCCTCCGCCAAGGGCGAAGCCATTCACTGCTGCAATAACTGGCATTTTCAGTGCCTGGATACGGTCAAATGCTCCCTGGCCGTTCTCTGCAAACTTTGCTGCGGCTGAGGGGTCCATGTTCATCATTTCCGAAATGTCTGCTCCGGCAACGAAGGCACGTCCTTCTCCAGTGATTATTACAGCGTCTATTTCTCCGTCGGCCTCGATTGCGTCCAGATGACCGTGAAGTTCCTGGAGGACTGCCGATGATAGCACATTCATTGGTGGGTTGTTCATCTTGATAATTCCGATTGTTCCTTCCTTTGTGTATTCAACTGCCATTTTGTTCACCCCGAGTAATCGTAGAATCCGCGGCCAGACTTTCTGCCCAGGAGCCCAGCATCCACCATCTTAATCAATAGTGGGCATGGTCGGTACTTTGAGTCTCCGAGTCCATCCTGAAGCACGTTCATTATGTGCAAGCATGTGTCCAGACCGATAAGGTCAGCAAGTGCTAATGGGCCCATTGGATGGTTCATTCCCAGCTTCATTATCTGGTCTATGTTTTCTGGCTCGCCAACACCTTCCATGACACAGAACATTGCCTCATTGAGCATTGGCATTAGTAACCTATTGGAAATAAAGCCAGGGAAGTCATTGCATTCAACTGGAGTCTTGCCCATTTTTTCTGAAACTTCGAATATTGCCTTGGTTGTTTCATCATCTGTCATAATGCCACGAATAACCTCAACCAGCTTCATCATTGGGACCGGGTTCATGAAATGCATTCCAATGAATTTTTCCGGACGTTTTGTTGCTGATGCCAGCTTGGTTATGGATATTGATGAGGTATTGCTGGAAAGAATAGTATGTGCCGGGCAAATTTCATCCAGTTGGCTGAATATTTTGTTTTTCAATTCGAGACTTTCAATAACTGCCTCAACTACCAGGTCTGCATCCTTCATGTCTCCAAGTTCAAGGGTTGTTTTTATGCGACCAAGTGCGGCGTCCTTTGTGCCTGGCTCTATTCTGCCTTTCTCCTCGAACTTTGAAAGGGATTTGGTAATTCCACCCATTCCTCTGTCAATAAAATCCTGCTTAATGTCATTCAGAATAACATTGTATCCAGCAATTGCTGCCACCTGTGCTATTCCAGCGCCCATCTGGCCTGCTCCAATAATTCCTATTGTCTTGATTTCCATTTCTACACCTCCAAAACCATTGTAACTGCGTTTCCACCGCCAAGGCATACTGTTGCCAGGCCGGTCTTGTCTCCGCGATCCTTCATTGCATAAATTAATGTGGCCAGTATTCTTGCTCCAGAGCATCCGATTGGATGTCCCAGGGCCACTGCTCCGCCATGTACATTGAACTTATCGTCAGGAATGCTGAATGCCTTCTGCACTGCAACGCTTGCAGAGGCAAATGCCTCATTGTGCTCCACCAAATCTATGTCGTTCATAGTCAAACCAGTTCTCTCAAACATCTGCTTTGTCACAACAACAGGGGCGTCCATGACCATTTCCGGCTCGCATCCACCGGACTCGTATTCTTTTATTGTGGCCAGTGGAGTAATTCCATTGGCCTGGGCAAATTCCTCGGACATGACTGTGAGTGCACATGCGCCATCACTTATTTGGGATGCATTGGCTGCTGTTACCAGGCCATCCTTTTTGAATACTGTAGGAAGCTTGGCCAGCTTCTCCAGTGGTGTTATTCTTGGCCCTTCATCTTTATCAAAAATTATTGGGTCTGCCTTGCGCTGTGGAATTTCCACTGGCAAAATTTCATTCTTAAATTTACCGTCCTGGGTTGCCTTGACTGCCAACTCATTGGAGCGGAGGGCGAAGGCATCTACTTCCTCACGGTTAAGACCATATTTTTCAGCTATTAGTTCGCCGGTAATACCCATGTGGAAATCATTGTAATAGTCCCATAGGCCATCGTTCACCATTGCGTCAACAAGCTTTCCCTCGCCAAGGCGGTATCCATACCTGGCCTTTGGCAGAAGAAATGGAGCTTGATTCATATTTTCCATTCCACCGGCAACAACAACCTGAGCATCTCCAGCCTTGATTGACTGGGCTGCCAGTACTACTGCTTTCATACCTGAGCCGCATACCTTATTAATTGTGAAAGCTGGGATTTTGTATGGTAATTTCGCAGCAAGCATAGCCTGCCTGGCCGGGTTCTGTCCCAGACCTGCGGAAACCACATTTCCCATTATCACTTCATTAATCACATCATTCGAAATTCCTGCTCTGGAAATTGCCTCGGTTATTACCTTTGCACCAAGGTCTGGCGCCCTTATGTTCTGAAGAGTTCCACCAAATTTTCCCATTGCTGTTCTTACTGCACTTGCTATTACAACATTCACCATGTAAAGCCTCCTGTAGAAGGTAATAAAACTAGAATATATAATCCTTTATGAGAGAGTTAAACACCCTTGACCATGACTTCTGAATCAGGGGTTATCTCCACATTTCCCTCTGCAAACCACTGTACCACCAGAGGCAGTAAAATATGCTCGGCTTCAAGAACTCTGGCCTGGAGTGTTTCCGGGGTATCATCAGGCAGAACAGGGACCTTCATCTGGCCAACCGCAGAACCGCCGTCAACCTCGAATGTAACAAGATGGACCGTGCACCCGGATTCTTTGTCACCAGAGGCGATAACTGCCTCATGCACATTCATCCCATGCATGCCCTTTCCACCGTATTTTGGCAATAAGGCAGGATGTATATTTATCATCCTATTTTTATATTTATCAGGAAAATAAAGTGTAAATATTCTCAGATAGCCAGCTAAAACTATCAGGTCAATATTTCGAGCTTCAATTGCCGCAGACATTTCCTTTTCATGAGCTTCTCTGGACTTGCCGCGATGGTCGATGTACAGAACTTCCGAACCATGTTTCTTACCCCGCTCCAGGGCGAAAGCATCATGATTGTTTGATATCACAAGAGAAACTTTTCCAGGTATCTGGCCGCTGTCGCAGGCATCCAATATCGATTGAAGGTCTGTGCCGCTCCCGGATGCCAAAACCGCTATCCTGTACATTGAATGGGGATGTAAAAAGCAGTATAAAACACGTGGGGAAAATTATTGAAGGGAAACCCTGATATGGGAACGGATGAAAATTGGTTTTCTAATCAATCCAATAGCTGGCATGGGCGGCAAGGTGGGCCTCAAGGGTACAGACGGAGTCCTTGACCAGGCCATAGAACTTGGAGCCAAGCCAGTTGCCCAGGAGAAAGCCAGAAAAATGCTTTCTCATTTGCAGGAAATTTATCCAGAAAAAATAAATTGGATTACCTGTGACGGGGACATGGGAGCAAATGCCCTGGAAAAGGCAGGGTATGAATTTGCAGTTGCCTATAATGGAATGAACAAAACCAGTCAGAATGATACTCTGGCTGCTGCAAAAGCTTTCATGGAATCCGGTATTGATTTGATAGTATTCTGTGGCGGTGACGGCACTGCCAGGGACATTGTTTCTGTGGTTGAGAAAAATATTCCGGTTCTTGGGATTCCATCAGGTGTGAAGATGTATTCCGGGGTGTTCGGTGTCAGCCCTGCCAGAACTGCCGAGGTGCTGGACGGCTTTTTGAAGGAAGAATTGGGACTTGCAGAAGTTGAAATAATGGACCTGGACGAGGATAAATATCGGCAGGGGGATTGGTCGGTGCGACTCTATTATTCTGCAAATACCCCATTTGAATCCACACTTGTCCAGTCGTCAAAAATGATGATTGAGGCAGCCAGCGATGAGGATATAAAAGATGAAATTGGCGAGTATATTGAGGAACTTGTTTCTGAAGAGCCAGATACATTGTTTTTACTGGGGCCTGGAGGAACTCTGGAGTTCATTGGCAATATGCTGAAGGTTGAGAAGACACTTCTGGGAATTGACGCGGTTTCCGGTGGCCAGCAGGTTGGAAAAGACCTGAACGAAGAGGGAATTTTAAAACTATTCGAGAATTATAATAAATATAAGTTAATATTAAGCCCAATTGGGGCCCAGGGATTTGTTCTGGGTAGGGGAAACTTGCAATTGAGCCCCCAGGTAATAAGAAAAATAGGCCGCGAGAACATCATGATTGTCTCCACACCTGCCAAGCTGCAGAGAACTCCGGTTTTGAGATTTGATACTGGCGATACTGAATTAAATAAAGAATTATCTGGACGAGGCTGGTTCTCTGTGGTCATTGGTTATCGGCTCAGCCGCTTGGCTGAAGTTTCTATTTAGTAATAATTGTTAAATAAGTCCCCTGATTTCCATGGCTCAATAAAGAGGTAATACCATGACAAGAAATCCAAATGCATTCTTAAGAGAGGAATACCTGGATATTGTTGAGAAAGGGTTCAACTGGCAGTTGCGGACACTGGAAGGACCGTCTGCGCCAGTATGCAAAGTTGATGGCAAAGAAGTTATCATGCTCTGCTCCAATAACTATCTCAATTTGAGCAATCACCCAAAGATAAAGG
>DAOVXH010000124.1 GCA_030636255.1 Methanomassiliicoccales archaeon | reverse complement strand
TTCCGCACGCATAAGGCAGCATATAGAAATACCTTATGATTCAACCATCATCATTTTCAAGAACCCTTCCAGATGCGAGGCCATTACCTCATTGTCTGAAAATCCACAAACTTCCAGGCTGGCGCCTGCAACAAGGGCATGTTTGCCGTCAACCACCATGTCTGTGGCAATTAGGCCAGACCTTCGAAATAGCTGTGTGCCCGAAACAAATTTTTGTCCTGGCAAGGTAATAACCGATATCTTCACCCCGCGATTGATAGCTGATGTTAGTTTCTTGTCCAGGGTATCCCTGAGTGCGCCAGCATTGGAGGTTGATATCATGACACGCCCCTTTGCAATGCCCAGTAAATCTCCCATTTTATTGAGAACTTTTTCCTTGCCAGTGATTGTGTAAATAACCTGGGGCATTCCTTTTTCTCTCAGAATACCATGAATCATTTCCAGGTCATCGAAGGTCTCTCCCAGCCTTGAGAATATACGTTCTTTCAGAACCAGCGGAGGTTCTGGAGCATATTGCCTGGGCCGACCTGGTGTAACTGTAACATAGCCCTTTTCCACCATGGCGTCCAATACCTTGTACATACTGGTTCTTGGAACCTGGGCAGTCATGGCAATGGACTCTGCATCTGACATCTGGAGGGCCACAAGAGCAATATAGGCCCGGGTTTCATACTCAGAAAAATTCAGAATTGCCAGGTCATCTCTTATCTTCTTGTATCTCTCAAGCAAACTTTCCATTCCCATGCCAGATAATTCTTCTATGTCCAAATACATCACCTTTTGTAGTGGGTATCGCTACAAAACACTTAAGTCTATTCCTTCTATACGCGTATATAGTGATATCATGGCTATGGTTGTTAAAGAAACTGCATTGAAACTGGAACTGCCAAAGAAGACTGGCTCATTGTGCCCCGAGTGCAAGGCCAGGATTACGGCAGACATTTATGAAGAAAATGGAAAGGTAATGATCAAGAAGACTTGTCCGGAACATGGAGAATTCAAAGACGTCTATTGGTCAGATGTTGGATTGTATCTTATGTCTGAAAAATGGGCTGTTGACGGCATGGGAGTGGATAATCCTGCAGTGCCAATTGAAAAGGGATGCCCAGACGATTGCGGTCTCTGCGATTTACACATGAGCGGAACCTCACTGGCCAACCTGGACCTTACAAACAGATGCAATCTTAGATGCCCAATTTGCTTTGCCAATGCAAATGATGCTGGTGTGGTCTATGAGCCAACCTTTGAGGAAGTCACAAGCATGCTTCAGACACTTAGAAACGAGCGCCCAGTACCTGTCACCGCACTCCAGTTTGCCGGGGGCGAACCAACCATATATCCACAGTTCTTCGAGGCCATAGCCAAAGCTCGCGAACTGGGATTTGCCCAGATACAGGTTGCCACAAACGGAATCAAAATGGCCAATGACCCAACATTCACACAGAGAATGGTTGATGCTGGCCTTCATACGGTTTATCTTCAGTTTGATGGTCTCCGTGAGGAAAATTATATCCAGGCAAGGGGAAAGCCACTTCTGGAGATAAAGAAGAAGGCTGTACAGTCCTGCCGAAATTCTAATCCAAAACTTTCAGTTGTACTTGTGCCAACAATGGTTAATGGGCTGAATGATGACCAGCTTGGAGAAATTATGAAGTTCGCAATTGAAAACAGGGATGTTGTAAAGGCAGTTAATTTCCAGCCAGTATCATTCTCTGGTAGAATCGACAATGAGGAAAGGGAAGCAGGACGTTTCACACTTCCAGACATGGTGGACCGCCTGACCAAGCAGACAGATTATCTGTCCAGAGATGACTGGTATCCAGTTCCTGTTGTAACTCCAATTTCAGAATTCCTTTCTGTTATCACTGGAGAACCACAGCTGGCCTTCACGCCTCACCCGCATTGTGGTCTGGCTACCTATCTTTACATTGAGAAGGATGGCACAGTAACTCCAATTACCAGATTCCTTGATGTTGAGAATCTTTTCAGAGACATCAAGAAACTGGCAGACTCTGCAGAGGGGAAGAAAATCCAGGCCGGAACAAAGGTCAAGGCATATGCTCTCATCAGAAAATATTTCAATAAGGATAAAGCACCAGGCGGCATGAGCGTCAACAAGTTCCTGAAACAGCTGGAAGGCATATTCTCATCAACCGAGAAGGAAGCAACAGCAGAACTCAGCTGGGGCGGCCTCATGATGGTTGGAGGAATGCATTTCCAGGACCTTTACAATTATGACATTGAAAGAGTCAAGAGATGCGTTATCCACTATGTTGTGCCAGACGGTAGATTAATTCCATTCTGCGCCTTCAATACCGGACCAGAATACAGGAAGGAAGTTGAGGCAGCACATTCCATTACATTCGAAGAGTACAGGGCCAGGCATGGCGCAGATGTGAATCCAATGGGGGAAGAAGAATGATAAAGGTTGATACGAACAAGTGCCTGCACTGCGGATTATGCGTTGGCAGCTGTCCCCAGAACGCCATATTTATGAATGAGGTAATTCTGGAATTCAATGATGACTGTACCAGTTGCGGCCGGTGCGTAAAACTATGTCCAATGGGTGCACTTGAAATGGTTAGAGGTGATTAAGATGGATACAGAATATGATGTATTGGTTATTGGAGCCGGCCCAGGAGGCAGCACAGCAGCAAAGTTTGCTGCATTGGGCGGCGCAAAGACACTTATGATTGAGAAACGCCAGGAGATTGGAACCCATGTGCGATGTGGCGAGGGAATAGCTAGAGGGCTTCTCGAACAAGCTGAAATTCCAATTGACGATTCATGGATTGCCGCGGAAATGGACGGTGCAAGAATTGTCTCACCTGGCGGATACTCATTTGATGTTGACGAGAGCAAGGCCGGAGCCGAGGTTGGATTTGTTGTCGAGAGAGACCTTTTCGACAGGAAACTAGCTGAACTGGCTGCAGAGGCTGGGGCTGACATTGAAGTTAAAACATCAGCAATAGGATTCATCAAGGAAGATGGCAAATTAGTTGGAATGAAGCTTATTTGCAAAGGCGAGCCAGTGGAAGTCCGCGCCAAGATTTTCATCGGTGCAGACGGTTTTGAATCACAGGTTGGCCGCTGGGCTGGCATTGACACAAGTCTGGATGTAAGCGATATTATGACATGTGTTCAATATCGTCTCACAAACATCGAATGCGACCCAAAATACACAGAATTTTACGCAGGAAGTGCTGCTCCAAACGGATATATCTGGATATTCCCGAAAAGTGCCACCACAGCAAATGTTGGAATTGGCATGGGAGGCCAGGCAGTCAAGCAGGGCGGAGACCCGAAGAAGTATCTTGACCAGTGGATTGCCAATAACCCAAAAATGAAAAACGCAAAACAGCTGGACATGATCTCCGGCGGATGCTCGGTCTGTGCACCACTGGACAGTGTTGTGGCAGACAATATCATGCTGGTAGGCGACGCTGCAAGAATGATAGACCCAATGACAGGCGGCGGAATTGCCCATGCATGTCTGGCAGGAAGATTTGCCGGCGGAGTTGCTGCAGAAGGAATCAAGATTGGTGATTATTCAAAGGAATTCTTCCAGAAATACGAGAAGCTGTGGCGTGCAGAGATTGAAGAAAAACTATTCCTCAACTGGATGGCTAAAGAAAAGTTAGTAACCATCAGTGATGAGGTGTTTGACACCCTGATAAAATTACTGGCAGAAGTTGGAATGGAGAATATTTCAGTGATAAATATTCTGGCAGTAATCAAGGAAAGACATCCAGAGCTGATTGAAGAGTTCCAGGATTTGATTTAGACCTCTTCCGTCTCAACCCCGGCCTGCTTCATTGCCTGGACGCACCGTTCCCGCATTGCAATGGCCTGTGGATGGTCCCCTGCGAGTTTTAGGGCGCGGTCATAGCATTCCAGTGCCTCATCTTCCTGTCCCAGCTTTGTCAGGGCAATACCTCTATCGCACCAGGCGTCCACATGGCCATCGTCCAGTTCCAGGACCTGGTCAAATAAGTTGATAGCCATTTTGTAGCTTTCAATTTTTAAAAGGATACTAGCCTTGCCATAAAGTGCCTCTGTATGGGTTGGTCGTAATTCCAAAACACTTTCAAATCGCTCCATTGCTGTTGCATAGTCCTCCATTACTGCATGGGTGACTCCAGAAATGTAAATTGCATCAACATAATTTGGCCGGAACTTGATGGCTGTATCAAGCATTTCCACTGCCCTTTCATATTCTTTTGTTTTGGCCAACTCCACACCCTGCCTGAACAGGGTTTTAGCATCTGCCAGCTTTGCCTTTTCTTCAACAATTACCCTGTGTGTCTCTTCCATTGCCGGACTGATGCCTGCCAGTCCCTCGTAGCAGTTTATAGCCTCGTCATATCTTCCAAGCTTGTTTAGGGCGGTCGATTTCGACCGCCATGCATCCTCATTGTTTGGCTTTAATTCAATAACCTTGTCAAAGCATTCTATTGCCTGCTCATACTTCATCTGGGTCCCTAAAATAATTCCCTTAACGCTCCATGCATCTGCATAGTTGGGTCGCTGGTCTGTAACCATATCCATGGTTTCGAGGGCAGAATCATATTCTGCCTTGCTGGCCAATATCATTCCCTTGCTGAAAAGTGGCCCTACCCATTCTGGCTTTAGCTTGATAGCAGCATTGAAACTTTCCAGGGCATCGTCGAATTTTTCTATTCTTGAAAGTAAAACACCCCGGGTCATGTGGGTTACAACGTCATTTGGAGATGCAGCAAGACGACTGTCCAGTGCCTCAATTGCCTTATCATAGTTACCCTGTGTTGCAAGCTGCAATGCTCCGTCCCGGGCCTTTGCTCCACCAGCCACAAGACCTGTTTCAACCTTCAGCTTGCCTGTGGAGTCCAGAATTGGTTTTTCCCTGCCAGCCATTCCAAATACTGCTCCTGCTCCTGGAATATTGACAATCGGTATTGGACGGACCTTACGCTCCTTCATTGCCATTAATAAAATTTTACGTTCCATCCAGGCATCTGAATTTGCAGGTTTGAGCTCAATGGCAGTATCAAAACAGTATAGGGCTTCAGCTTCATTTTTTCCAGACATGCTTATAGCCTTTCCTTTCTGAAACCATGCCTCTGCAAATTGCGGTTTTAGCTCAACAGCCTTGGTGAATGATTTAATGGAATCATCCAACTTCTCAATCTGAAGCTCTGCCTTGCCCTTATTGAACCATGCAATATTGTATTTTAAATCTATTTTTAGGGCCTGGCCATAACATTCAATGGCATTGTCCACGTCCCCGGACATCCGCATGATTGTATTGCCCTTATTGTTCCACCCAACTGGACTGGAGTCAAGCTTGATGGCCATGTCATGGCATTCTAAAGCTTCTGAATAACGCCGTAGATGTGTCAATCCGAGACCTTTACCGCTATAGGCCAGTGCAAGTTTCGGATTTATGTGCAGGGCCTTGTCAAAGGCATCAACTGCCTTTGCCCACATGCCCAATTTTAGCAGGGCAGCGCCACGGCTTGACCAGACATCATCGTTCTTTGGCTCTATTTCAAGTGCCTGGTCGTAATATTCTATTGCTTCATCATACTTTTCTGAAATGTATTTTGCGTCTCCTGAGGTTACCCAGCTTTCCACGTTCATTACAAGTCGCTGTTCTATGGCAAAGCTCACCGAGCCAATGAGTGATATTCCCAGGCCCAGGTAGCCCACGAAAAGGTCCCGATTGCTGTAATTCAGCCCAAGCTCATGGAGTGGCATGAACAGTATCAGAAGAATTCCAAGAAGCCATAATGAATAGTAG
>DAOVXH010000091.1 GCA_030636255.1 Methanomassiliicoccales archaeon | reverse complement strand
GGCAATATGTCCTTTGACCCAGATGGATTTATTGTGTTATATAACTGGGACTTCGGCGATGGCAACACAGTCAATGGAAGTGTTGTTACTCACACATACAGCATATCTGGAAATTATACAGTAACCCTGACTGTTACTGACAATGATGGATTGACAGATACAGACACCTGTACAGTAAAGGTTCTTGGCATCCAGGCTCCAGTAGCAATAGCCAGTCCAAATTTCCAAAATATGATGGTCGGTGAAACTACGTATCTCAATGCCAGCCTTTCCAATGACCCTGATGGAAGCATCATATCTTTCCAGTGGAATTATGGTGACGGTCACACTGGTTCTGGCGAGTTCCCATCCCACATTTATACCACAACTGGAAATTATACAGTAACCCTGACGGTAACAGACAATGACGGCCTCAATGACACCGATACTTGCATAGTCAACGTTATTGGATTGCAGCCTCCGATAGCCATTGCAGAGCCAGACTATCAAGAAGTTGGCATTGGAGAAAATGCAACATTCATTGGAGCTTATTCCTATGACCCGGATGGATTGATAGTTACCTATGAATGGGACTTTGGGGACAGCCAGGTAATTATCACCAGTTCAAATGAAAACATGACACATATCTACAATGTTTCAGGAAACTTCACTGTAACATTAACTGTTTATGATAATGATGGCTTTAATGATACTGACACCTGCCTTGTTCGGGTTATTGGCCTTCAGGCACCAGTGGCAGTTGCGGCTCCAGATACTCAAGAAATAATAGTGAATGAAATTGCATATTTCTCTGGCAACCAATCTTATGACAATGACGGTACAATAACGAATTATTACTGGAACTTTGGAGACGGCCGGACAGGAACTGGAATCATCGCAGACCACAGCTACTCTACATCTGGTTTTTACACAGTCATGCTAACAGTGAGGGACAATGATGGGCTAATTGGAACCACATATTGTTCTGTGAATGTTACAGGATTGAGCATTCCGGTGGCCATAATTGAACCGAGTTATCAGGAATGGCAGATAGGCGAAGCAGCGATATTTGATGGAAATTTTTCCTATGATCCAGACGGGATTATTATTCATTATAACTGGGACTTCGGCGATGGGCAAAACGGAACTGGCCCTATTCAAGCACACATATATTCTGCTCCTGGAAATTATACAGTAATCCTGACAGTGACTGATAATGATGGTCTTACAGATACCGATACCAGCATAGTCATAATAGTTGATTCTGAATCGCCTGGTATATTCGATGTAATGGTGGCGCCCAGTGAACCAACCAATAGAGCAAAAATAACCATCTTATGCAGGGTTGTGGACAATGTTGATGTTGCCTCGGTAACCCTAACCTATTTACACAATGGAACTGATTGGATAACACTTCCAATGGCCAATGACGTGTCTCAAGTATATCATGTGGTCTTTGGCCCAGTAAATCAAAATTTCACATTCTTTATCAATGTCACGGATACCAGCGGCAATGTAGCCACCTATTCTGATGATGTTGTGGTAAGAATTGTTAAGATAGAGACTTCCAGTGAGGTTCCTGACCCTGGAGAGGTAGAGGGTGGCTCGCAGATTCTCATAACTGGAACTGTTTATGTGGACGGTGAGCTCAATGGAACTGGCTTTTCAATAGTTATTCTCATTAATGGAGAAATTCTTGATAGCTGTGTTGTGCAAGAGGATGGAAGTTACAGTTTGAACTTCACCCTGCCTTCACAGGAGTCATCTGATTCTGTTCTTGAAATTCAGTTGATGGACACAATAAGCGGCGAGATGCTGCCTATAAGCTCTTTCATAATCCCGGGAGAGCAGCCCTTCCCTTGGATGATGTTGATGTTCGGTTCAATAATCGCGGCCTCGGCGGCCCTAGGACTGGCAACCGAGGTTGGAAAATTCGCTTTCCTACTATTCTTCCTGCCACTGTACACTAAACTGAAGAAAGATGAAGTACTGGATACCTACACAAGAGGAAAAATACATGGTTATATCATGGCAAATCCTGGTGAACATTATAATGCCATAAAACGAGCACTTGGTATGAACAATGGTTCACTGGCATATCATCTTAATGTTCTAGAGAAAGAAGATTTGGTCAAGTCCAAAACCAATGGAATGTACAAGCGCTTTTATCCACGAGACATGATTATTCCAAATGGCGGTCCAGTGCATCTCACAGAGGCACAGAAGCTCATAATCAAGAACATCGAAGAAACTCCTGGCATTTCCCAAAAAGATATTGCTGCTTTGCTGGGCATAAGCGCCTCCACAGTAAATTATCACATAACTAGATTGGTTGAAATGAATGCGGTGAGGACAGAGAAAAAAGGAATTGGCGTGAAATATTTCAAGACACCAATGTCAATAGAGCATATGGTGGCAGTAACCTCGCCTGCTGCTATGCCAGTTCCAGAAGAAACGCTTCCGCCAGTTTCGGAAAAAATACTTCCGCCTGTGCCTGAGAAAACACCACCAAAGATAGTCGAGAGCATTGATTGTCCAGGATGCGAAATGCTATTGGAGCCAGAAATGAAGTCATGCCCCTTCTGCGACCATGTAATTGAACCAGAGGATCCGGAAGCCCAGAAAAAAAGAGAATTCCTTGAAAGGCTGGACAAGGCATACAAGGACGGAAAAATTACTGAATCCGCCTATGAGAAAAATCGGAAAAAATTTGGAAGTTGAGATTCTCATAAATAAAATGAGCTGGCTTTCGAGCCAGCTCAACTTACCATTTTCTCAAAATCAATAAGTTTTTATACTTAATTCGGGAAAAGGATTAATACTACTGGCAACAATCTCAAGTCGTGACCAGCCAAGGCCTTGAAAAGAAAGCCAAGCTTCTGGAAATCGGGGAGATATACATTCCAAAGGAAGTGAACATGCCGTGTTTTGCAAGCCGTTCCACTGCTGGCCCTGATGCTGGTGCATCCTCATATGCTTTCACTTTCGAGGGCGCCCGAATAAAATTGGAAACCACAAAGAACCAGGATGCCAAGCTGAGATTGGTTCAGAACAATGGGCATTTTAATATTTTTCTAGACACTGATAAATTTGTGGAACATGTTAAAGTTCTACCATTGCTGGCTCATGCACCAAATCAAACTTTCATGAACCTCAGCTCAAAATGCATAATGAACTGTGCCTTCTGCACCACTGTTGAACTCATGCGAGGCAATGGCGGTGAGATGACTGCAGAAAGGGTTCTAAAAATAATTCGTATCAATGCCAGACATCCCAGCTTCGAGGCTGTGGCACTTACCAGCGGAGTCCCGGATTCTGTTGCAGAGACCAATATGCGCATGGTGAAGATGATAAAGACCATAAGAGAGGAATTTCCAGACACTCCAATAGGTGCTGAAGCCTATTTCGAAGATATACAGTGCGTACAGCGAATGAAGGATGCCGGTGCCGATGAAATTAAGATTAATATAGAGACATGGAAACCTGACCTATTCAAAAAAATATGCCCAAACCGTGACCGTGACAAAACACTGGCAGCCCTGGAAGAAGCCGTACGTGTATTCGGCAGGAACAAGGTCCAGAGCAATTACATAATCGGTCTTGGGGAAACAGACGAGGACATCATTGATGGCCTGAAAAAGCTCGGCAATATTGGCGTGGTTGTGAATCTCAGAGGCATAAGACTTGGGGAACTAAATCGTGGCAGGCTGGAAAAGGCACTTGGAAAGGTTCCTGAAAGAGTTTCTGCAGAGAGGCTGGTTAAACTAGCAAAAGTTCACAAAAATATTCTGGAAATGAACCATCTGGACACTGATAGTTTTAAAACAATGTGCTTTTCCTGTGAGTGCTGTGATATAATGCCTATGCAGGATTTGTAGGCGTTTAGATTAATTCTCTCGCCACTTATGCCTGCATTTTACGCATTGGTATATTCTGGTTTCAGGTTCATCAGCGGCCCTCATCTGCCTCATTACCCAGAAAGCCTCATTGTGTCCGCATTTGTCGCACAGTGCTTTTGTCTTTGGCAGTGTCTCATTCTTTTCATCAATGAGCAAAATTTCTTTATCTTCATTTCTCTCGGTAACTATGCATTCCTTTCCTGTGGCATCGCAAATAAACCCGCATTTCTTGCATGCCCACTTGCCTTCCGAGGGAGTCATCATTGACCTGCATTTTTTGCAAAACATAATCAGCACCTGCAATAACCCTATTACTGTCTTGGATAAAAAGATTACTAAAATAATCTGGCTTCCAGCCAGGATATTTTCTTCAATAGGCCGTATGCCTGCGAATTCAAACTGTCGGGTTTGAATTTTCATTTGCGGATACGGCGGCTATCCCCAAGTATGAACTAAAATAATTATTTCTTACCATCGCCCAAGTACCGGAAGTCCCAGCCAGCCTCTGCCCATTTGGTTCTGTCCAGCACTCTTCTTGTGTCAAGTATGGAATTGCCCTTGGCCTTCTCCAGCATAATCTTTGGGTCTATGTCCTTGAAATCGGTGTGGCCGGTGGTTACCAGCACTGCGTCTGAACCTTCCATTGCCTCTGCAAGTTCATATAATTCAAATCCAGCATTCTTCACATATGGGTCATGGACCTTGCATTTTGCTCCTCTGGATTCCAGGATTCGCATTACTTCCAGGGCAGGGCTTTCCCTGCAATCTCCAACATCTGCCTTGTATGCCAGTCCTAAAATTGTTATTGTCTTGTTTTGAAGGCTGCCAAGCATGTCCTTCAAAGTTTTTACCACCAGTTCAGGCATTTCCGTATTGACAATTCTGGCAAGTTTCAGCATCCTGGAGGTCTCAGGTGCGCCGTCAATTATGAAGTAAGGGTCAACAGCAATGCAATGTCCTCCGACTCCAGGGCCAGGCTGAAGAATGTTCACCCTTGGATGGCGGTTGGCAATTAGAATTGCGTCCCGAACATCAATTCCAAAGTCATATGATAATTGAGCAAGCTCATTGGCAAATGCAATGTTCACGTCACGGTAGGAATTTTCAACCAGCTTCACAAATTCAGCAGTTGTGGAATCTGTGATAACTATCTCGCCAGTCACAAAGCATGAATATAATTCTTTAGCGCGACTGGCTGCCCTTGGTGTTAGCCCGCCAATAACCCTGTCAAGTGTGGATAGCTCCACAAGAATATTACCAGGAATCACCCGCTCTGGTGCAAATGCCAGGTCAATGTCATTCTCCGGGTCCAGGCCGATTTCTTTAACCATGCCAGCCACAAGGTCAGAAGTTGTCCTTGGGGGAACTGTGGATTCCAGAATAATCATATTGCCCTTCTGAAGTAAAGGAAGTATTGATTTGACTCCTTTCTCAACATATGACATGTCTGCCTTCTTGTTTGGCAGTATTGGCGTTGGCAAACAGATGATAAAAACATCTGCTGCTTCTGGCTTGTCTGAAAGTGTGAAACGCCCTGATTCTAATTCTCCAAGAACAAGGTCTGCCAGTCCAGGCTCTTCCGGGGTTGCGCCCTGGGTTCTGATATCATCAAGAACTCTTTGGCTAACGTCCATTCCAGCAACATTGTGGCCCTTGTTTGCCAGTATTGCGGCAGTTGGCAGTCCAATGTATCCCAATCCAATAACACAAACTTTCATGTTCTTGCCTCCGCAACTATTCTGGCGATGTTTTTTCCTGCATTTCCATCACCGTATGGCGACGGTACAGAAGGAGCCTGGCCAGCTGAAACTTCATTTGCAATTGCCTGTGCAATATCTCCTGCATCTGTGCCAATCATTGTGGCATAGCCAGCATCTATTGCTTCTGGTCTTTCAGTGCTCTTGCGGAATACCAGTACTCGCTTGCGAATGGACGGGGAAGTGGCCTCCTCCTGAATACCTCCAGAGTCAGAAAAGATGAAACTGCATCTTTTCATCATTGCCAGGAAGTCGAAGTAACCTGCTGGTGGAATCAAATGAACATTTTCAGAGCCAGCCAGCTTATCATATAATCCAAATTGTCCAAGCATCTTCTTGGTCCTGGGGTGAAGCGGATACACAATGGGTAATGGAGCTTTATCAAGAACATCCACCAATCCTGTAAGAACTGCCTGGTCATCAACATTCTCTGCTCTGTGGGCAGTGACCAGTATATAATCTTCAAAAGGAATTTTCTTGGCAACCTGGCTTTTTTCCTCTGCAAGTTTGACATATCTCTCGCATGCATCGATTACAGTATTGCCAGTCATGTGAATATCTCCCCATACCTTCTCATCTTTCAGTATGCTAGCAGAGTCAGGTGTCGGGGCAAATAGATAATGTGAAATGTGGTCTGCGATTCTGCGATTATATTCCTCTGGCATGCGCCGGTCATTGCTTCTTAATCCGGCCTCAACATGTCCCACCTTGATGCCCATCTTGACTGCGGTCAGAGCTCCAGCCAGTACTGTGTTTGTATCTCCCTGGACAAGTACGCTGTCAGGCCTTTTTTCCTCCAGCACCTTTTCCAGTTTGTACATGCAGTCGGCAGTTTGAGCAGCCTGGGTTCCCGAACCAACCTGAAGGTAATGGTCAGGCTTTCGCATTCCAAGATCCCTTATGAAGCTCTCTGAAAGCGCATCATCATAATGCTGGCCACTGTGAATTAATATGACCTCCTCGCCTATCTCCTCCAGGGCAAAGAGCACAGGTGCCATCTTGATAAGTTCAGGGCGTGTGCCTAGTACTATCGCTGTTGTCACGCTGGGGGTATCAACCGACCTATAATAAAAAACTTTCAGTTGTATCGATACCTTTTTAATATATAAGAAGTTGCATATAAACATGAGAGTACTCATGCTCCTCTCGAACCCGTTCACCCATGACCCCAGGGTCTACAATGAGGCAATATCGCTTCACAAGGCAGGCCATGATGTCACAGTTATTGGATGGGACAGGGGCTCCCAGCATCCTGAAAAGGAAATAATCGACGGCATAAATGTAATAAGAACAAGAAATACTGGCTACATGGGATTATTGCCCTATGACATATTCAGGTTGAGGCCGTGGTGGCGGCAGCTGTTCAAGACAGGTAAAATCCTCCATGAGAAGTCAAATTTTGATGCGGTCCATTGCCATGACCTGGACACGCTTCCAGCCGGTGT
>DAOVXH010000162.1 GCA_030636255.1 Methanomassiliicoccales archaeon | reverse complement strand
TTTAGTATATTGTTCGGGTCCAGTGCCTGTTTAATGGTTCTCATCATATCCAGAGAATCTTTCCTTTCTTTCTTCATTGCCGGGGCCTTGGAGAGGGCAATGCCATGTTCCCCAGAGGTTGTGCCGCCTATTGACAGAACAAATTCATAGGTTTCAGCAACAGCATTCTTTGCATCCTCCCACTGGCTCTCCTTTGTTGGGTCCATTAAAATTTTAGTGTGAATCAGACCAGAGCCGCAATGTCCGTATGCGCTCATTACTACATTATTGCGCTTTGCAATTTCATGAATCTCGTGAACTGCCACTGCAATCTTGGACACTGGAACAGCCATATCATCAGCCAGCGAAGTGGACACAAGCCCATCTCCGAATCTTGAAAGGGAAGGAAATAGTTTCTTCCTGCCCATGTATATCCTTGCCATCTCGTCTGGGTCATCTGTAACATTAATTCCGCTGCCATTGTTATCTTCGCATATTTTTCTTATAGCGTTCAACTCATAATCCACAGCCTCTTTAACCATGCCATTACATTCGAATATGACTATGGCAGAAACATCTGGCAGTCCCAAATCCAATGCTTTGTTCACTGCGGTTATGGCAACATTGTCCATGAGCTCTACCATGGACGGTGTAATGCCAGAAGACATTACTTTTGATATGGAATTTCCTGCATCATCCAGTGTGTCAAAGTTGGCCACAGCCATGGCCTTGAACTTTGGAAGTGGGGATATGAGTAATGTGGCTTCCACCACTATTCCAAGAGTTCCTTCGGAGCCAACAATCAATCTTGCCAGCTGATACCCGGAAGCATCAGTTTTTGTGTTTGTACCAAGATTCACCAGGTCTCCATTTGCCAGAACCACCTTCAGGCCCAGAACCACATCCCTTGTGGCGCCATATTTCACAGCGCGATTTCCTGATGCATTGGTGCCTATCATTCCTCCAATTGTGCATATCATGCCAGATGAAGGCATTGGGGCAAAGAAGAAACCGTGGGGTTTCAGAACTCGGTTCAACTCATCATTGATTACCCCTGGCTCAACCTTGCAGAGAATGTCCTCTGGCCTTATCTCAAGTATGCGGTTCATTCTTTTCATGTCCATAACAATTCCACCGTCTATTGGAACCGTGTGGCCGGACATTCCAGAACCTGCGCCTCTAGCAATCACAGGAATCTTGTTCTGATTTGCATATTTTACTATCTCTTGAACTTCCTCAGTTTTTCCTGGCCGCACCACCACAGATGGCATAGCCTGATGAACCGATGAATCCGAAGAATAAACGTAAAGGTCTGCAATGTCGTCAGAAACATTCTCCTTACCAACAATTTCTCTTAATTTATCAATATCCAGTTCGACCATTTACCTCACCCTCAATATAGGCAAATATGACTATAAGTAGAGATATAAAGTTTGTGGCTGAATATTATTTTTTCAATGGCCAGGAACCTTTTTCTTGTATCTTTTTTTAGAAATCAGATTAATGTCCAATTTTTATGTTATTAGTGGCCAAATATCTTAATGTTAACATTCGTTAATATTTATGTACATAATGTTTATATTTAATATCTGGGTCTCGATATGTATTAGTATTAATTGCTCTATTCACTTATCAGGTAATACGTATGGCTAAGATTTCTGTTATTGGGGCTGGAAGATTAGGTTCGACTATAGCTTTTTCCATAATAAAAGAGAGAATTGCGGAAGAGCTGGTCTTGATTGATATCATAGAAAATCTGGTTCTTGGTGAAGGCCTGGATCTGGGACAGACCGCTATTTGTCCCATTACTGGCTCCACAGATTATTCCGAGGTTACAGATTCTGATTTAATTGTAATTGTCGCAGGAATTGCAAGAAAGCCAGGCATGACCAGAGAACAATTGCTTGGAACCAATGTAAAGATTATGAAATCTGTCATTGAGCAGGTTGTTCATTATGCACCAAATTCAAAGCTTCTAATTGTGTCCAATCCAATGGACTCTATGGCCTATGTTGCCCTGAAGGAATCTGGATTTGATAAGAGCAAGGTGTTTGGTATGGGCGGTGTTGTTGATTCCAATCGTTTCAGGTATTTTCTATCCAGGGAGTTCAATGTCCATATAGACAATGTTCAGGCCACTGTGGTAGGGCAGCATGGCGAGATTATGGTCCCGCTGGCCAGTTCTGTGAAGATTGAGGGCATGGAGCCAGATGCCGAGAAAATTAAAAGGGCAATTGAAAGGACAAAAGACGCTGGAAGAGAGGTTATTGCGCTGAAGGGTGCCACCTTTTATGCGCCAGCCCATGCAGCTTCGGTAATGGCCAGAATAGTTGTGAATGACGAGAAAGCCATGATTCCAAGCTCGGTCTTATACGAGGAAGAAAATGTGTGCATTGGCATGCCAGTCATTCTGGGAAAGGACGGCATTGAAGAAGTTAAGGAAATGATAATGACCGAGGAAGAGAAAATTTTGTTTAAAGAGGCAGCAGTGGCATTGCGTGAAAATCTTGCAGCCGTGGGATACTAATCAATTATAAATCTTCAAGAATCTTTTCAACCAATGGTGCGTAGACTAGCCATTTTATCTCGTGAATACGTGGTATAGATAAGTTTAGTGATACTGGATTTCCCTTGAGAATATCTCGCTCAGCGCAAAAGGTAACATACTCATTATGCAGTCTTTTATATTCTTCAAAATCCCTGAACGCAACCAATGTAATACTTTCTGGATATCTGGCAATACTGAATATTGGAGTCTGAAGTGACATTGTATTATGAACACATTTCTGTCTTTCACTAAGTGGCTTTAAAGGATTGTATTTACTGTGGAACATTGTTAAAATCTTGTAACCCAGTTTATCCAAATTCACGACCCTTCGTTTTTTTATCAATTTTTCCTGTATGAACCTGTGTTTAATGCGTGTAAATACCTGCCTGGAACATTCTGCTTTTTCGCTTAGGGCTGAATCAGAAAGCTCAGGATGCTTTATCAAATATAGATAGACTTTTTTCTCAAGCTCATTCAACTGAACATGTTTTACTTTGCATCTAACACTATCAGAAGTTATATCCACATCTCCAATGCTAGTATCTACTAGCTCAATCTGAAACATGCGATTCAACAATGGTGCAAAATCAAAAAAGCTGAAAACTGCTGAGAGGTCAAAAGGAAAGAGTACAAAATTTATGTCTTCCAAGAAATCATATCTTTCGTACAATTGGACCAGGCGGTCTGAAACCTTGACATGTTCTGCAATGTTCTTTGATATTGAAACGATTACTGCCTGATTTGATTCGCTTAACATGCAAAAAATATCAGATGAATTAAGTATTTCTTCCCTGGTCAATGCAAGACGGTCCTCTGTGCGGGTTTTTCTATTCAGAGTAACGTACCAGATTGCCAGCATTTCACAGCCAATATGCTGCAATATAGGGTCATAAGAGTCATGGTAATAACCATCTTCCCTTAGTTTCTTCTTTATAGTAGAATATGTAGATTGTCTCATATCTATTCTTTCATATACTTCCTGGTCTGATTGTGATGGATACCTTACCAGATTATACAGAACGATTCTTTCGTTTTGAGACAATTTACAATCATCAGTGGATTTCATTTCGTGGGACTATGATTTTCTTATTACATTAAATTAACCTGATAAGCCCTAATATTCTTTCTGAGACTGACAAAACATTGCAAATATGAAGGTAATATCGATATTATATCATTAATTGGCGAAAGGAATTAAATCGATAAATAAAACCCATTTTCGATATTTCGGTGATTGGGGAAGCAAATAATTTACAGAATATCGGTATTTTTTTATTTGGCCAGGGATAGACTTATTTATCTCCGGGGGGCTATGATAATACTAGAAATACAAAATATCGGTGATTGCACATGAAATACAAAAACGAAAACGAAGCGGGTTTGGAAAACACGATCGAAATCTCGGCCAAGAAAATCGAGACAAGGGATATAGAGCATATCTTCCTGAGCCACGGTGACGTTTTGAAGGCTGACGTAAAGATTCATCATGATGGAGATAAAAAGTTGATTGAGGCCCATGTAAAACTCAAGAAAGGGCATCCAGCATCCGACGAGCTTAAGAGTGAATTGGCATGGCATGTTACAACCGACCTTGGCAGCAATATTGTGTTCAAGGACATTCATCTTGAAACTGTGCCATCCAAACCAATCATGCCAAAAGCAGAAAACA
>DAOVXH010000166.1 GCA_030636255.1 Methanomassiliicoccales archaeon | reverse complement strand
TGATTCTCTGTTATGTCTGGTTCAATCCAGTCGTTCATATACATCCCATCCTAGACCAAAACCCATAACTTGAGCTTTAGTCCCATCCAAGGATGTATATATATTAATTTATATAAAAAGGTTCTGTATAGATAGCCAGGGGAAATATTTATTTTTGGATAATATTAGTTGCAAACTGAAAAATATCTATATTTGGCTGGAATTACATCTCACTACATTGCCCAGACATAATGATAAATCGCTAGTGTTTTCAAAGAATGAAAAATCGGCCGACCATGCAAGAGCTGATATTCGACAAACAGACTTCACTGGCTGTTTGTCGAGAGTCGCTAGTTTGTCGATTCGGTGCAGCATACTGCACCTCTCAATAAAAAGACTCACTTTGTTCGCTATTTTATTGATTACGTGGAACCATTCTGGCTCCCCTTACTTTTTGATTTTTGCCTGTGGCACAAATCAAAAAGACGCCCGGACCGCGATTCGAACACGGGTCAAAAGCTCCGCAAGCTTTCAGGATATCCTAGCTACCCTATCCGGGCATATGAAGTAAGCCAGGATAGATTCATTCATTTAAGATTTTTGGGTTTCCGATTACCCCATATAAACCTTATTACCACCCTTTTATATTTGTTTGGTAAAGTTTATAAGTTGCTGGCACTTTACAGTATATTGTGACCGGGATGGATAAATGCCCAGTTTGCGGAAGCGATATAGGTAAGGATGCAGAAGCTTGCGGAGTCTGTGGAACTGCATTTGATGCAATTCCTCCAAAATGCCCTCTATGTGATACCGAAGTTGATGAATTTGTCTCAGAATGCCCTAATTGTGGGGCAGAGATGGAGGGTAATAGTGAGCCGGTTCCAGACACGTCCATTGATGAGGTTGAGATTGCTGAGATGCCCTCGGAGGAGGAAAAGGAAACTGCCGAGCTCATAGCCACAGATGTTTTTGTTGATGTTGAACTTGAGGAGCTTGTCAAGCTTGCAGGAGTAGGGCCATTGAAGGCAAAAATACTCTATGACGAGGGTTTCAAGGACCTGAGAAAATTGAAGCAAGCCAGTGTTGTCGAGCTAATGAACATTCGGGGCATTGGCAGGAAGGCTGCCGGCGAAATCAAGGCTGCTTTGCGAGAATCCAGTCTGGAAGAAATTAGGGAGACCGAGATAACCAAGGAGACTGTGGAATCAGAATACCAGTGCCCACTTTGCGGAACCATTGTCAGTGCCTATGAAACTTCTTGCTATGAATGTGGTTGTATATTCGAGCCAGGAGCAGTTGCAGACGAGGATTCTGACAGACTGGCACTTTCATATTACGATAGTAAACTTCTTAGGGAGCCAGATAGCAAGGACCTGTGGTATGCCAGAGGTGCAACTTTGGTTAAAATGGAAGAGTTTGACCAGGCACTGAACTCATTCAATCGTTCCCTGGAAATAGATAAATCATTCCAGTCTGCATGGATGTCAAAGGCTGAAGTTTACAATAAGTTAGGTGATTCTTCAAAGGCAGCAGAATGCTACAGCCATATCATATCCAGTGCATCAGGAAAGGCCTTTGGCACAGACCAAGAAGATGAGGATGATTTTCTTGATGATTCAGACATTGCAGAAGTCAAGGAAGTTGTTGAGCCAGAAGCTGCAGAGGAAGAATCTGTAGACACAGATGTGTCCGAAGAGGCAGTTGAACCAGCAGAGATTATAGAGCCGGAAGATGTGCCAGAAGACACAGAATCTCCAGAGCCAGTCGAGCCAATCATTGATAAATATCCAGATATAAATCATTCTGATGAGGATGAACTGGAACTCGATGCTCCTGCTGAGCCAGTAATTGAACCGGAGACAGAAATAGAATCAGAAATGCCAGAAGAATCATATCAGGAATCAACAGAAGCCGAAGATACTGGCCCTGAAATTATTGCACCACAATCAACCGAAGAAATTGCCTCTGATATAGATATTAATATGGACTATACCAGGCCGGAACCTGATAGACCTGATTTGGACAGCATGTCCGAGGGTGAAATGAAAAAATATTTATCAAAAAGAGCATCATATGTCAAGCCATACCTTTCACTGGCAAAGGAATTGGAGGTCAATATCAACCACGCTAAAAAACTCATTGCCAGGGCAGTTGGCGAGAGCAAAAAGGGTGAATTAAAACTGGCAATCGAGATAATCAATGAGGGAATTGAATATGCCGAGACAGAATTTCATAACAAGCTGTCAAAGGACATGGAAGAACTGGCTGGCGTGATTAGAGACCTAAAAATTACTGGTACTGATGTTTCAGGTGCTGTTGACCTTCTAACAGATTCCAAAAAATTACTGGAAGAAAGTCAGATTATAGATTCTGTGGGAAAGATGCGCGCCTGCATTGAGCATATTGAATCAATAGCAGTTTAAGGCTATTTTATTAATCTAATATCCCCAGGTGGCAAAACCCTGTCAATTTCTTCAATTGGGACATTGTATTTATCAGATAATTTTCTGGAAAATAATGTTCGTTTTTCATCGCCTGGCTCGATAATATAATACTCGGTTGTCAGGGCTGCCAATGCAGATTCCGGTCCGCACATTATCTTTTCCGTACCCTGTACAAGGACCTTGCCAATTGCCAGACGCATGTCCAACTGTTTCGAATAATTGCGCTTCCCGCGAATAACAAATGCTCCCCTTGCCAAAAATTCTCCTGGCTGTGGTGTTTTTGATACTTGATCTGGCTTCACCCAATACGCGCTTCCTGAGGCTATTTTACCCTTCCAGGCCTTGGAAAATGCTACAGCAAATATACATGCCTCGTGAAGTGTCTGCTCATCATCCTTGCTTACCTCTTTGATTACCACGCTGGGTGCGCCGCTCATGTCTGCATGCGCGTAGAAATCTCCGTCCTTCAGATGTTTCTTCACCACATGGTCATTTGTTCTTGCGTCCCGGCCTGCCACAACCATATGTCCCTGGCTGCTCTGGAACCATCGAAACTTGTCAAACCAGAATCGTTTGGTGGGCTTTTTGTTGCCTGATTCAAATTTCTTCACAACCTCTTTTACAGCACCATCCAGTAACTTTCTTGTTTCTTCCACTGCGATGCCTGCACCTTCCAGCTTGTGTTTTGACTTCTTGGATTTATCATAAAACTTGGAAGCATTGTCATTGAGGCTAAGACGCACGTCCAGCTGAACCTCTGTGCCGTCCTGGAAAATGGCAGTTAATATGCCCTCTGCCGGGTTAAAATCAGAAACACTGTCAAATTCAATTATGCTGGATTTAGCAGCCTGCCAGTTTCCAGCTTCCAGTATTTTATTTATCTTGTTCAGCAGACCGTCCAGCAGCCCATAGTTCGCATAAATATTGTCACCAATTATCTGAAATTGATTTGCCTCAAGCGCCTGCTTTTCCATGGCCTCAAGCTGATGGGCCAGCTGTCTTTCAAGCTGCAATTGCCTCTGGCTTTTTTGCGGGCCTTCTTCCACAATATTTTCCGGCAGATTGGCAAAGTATTCCTTCACTGCCAGACTGTGAGTTTCAAACTCTCTCTTGTCAAGGTTGGCATACATTGACAGTTCGAATGGGAGAACATCCACGAGATCTTCATCATCCAGAATTATTTGTGGCTGAGGATTGGCCAGCATATCATCAAATGTTTGAATTATTTCGAATGTCTCGGCAATCTCATCTTCAGAGAGTTCCGCAGCCTTGTCCTTCTTGTCCCTGGCCAGGCTATGACATATCTCCTCGGCATAGGCACCTCCAAGGTTCACGTCCATTGCCAGGCACCTTACAAGGTCCTTTTTTGACTCTGTGATTATCTTGGTCAGTTCATCCTGGCTGAGTGCAAATGGATTGGTGCTTTCAGGCGGGAAAACATAGTCATAACCTTTCTTGACCTCTCTGGCCTTCCATGATTTAGAGGTCAATGGCTGAATTATTTTACCTTTCTCAACCAAGATTATATTGCCGCCTCCGAAAAGCTCTGCAATGAGCTTTATGTCATCCTGAAGTTCGAAGATAACAATTCTGTCAAAACCATGCTGGGTGATTGATATAATAGCCTTTCCAGACATG
>DAOVXH010000200.1 GCA_030636255.1 Methanomassiliicoccales archaeon | reverse complement strand
GTTCTGCACCAGTTCATTTTTCCAATCAGCTAGATCTATAAATTCAAGAAGTTCTTTCTCACGTTTTGCAATCTGGTCCTTGTCCAGTCCAAATAGTTTTCCAAAAAAGTCTATGTTCTGATGCACTGTATGTCCCATGTACATGGCAGTTTCCTGGGGCATGTAACCTACATTTCCTGAAACCAGCTTATCAGGCACTTCAATATCAAGGACCTGGGCTGTGCCAGATGTCTTTTTTATCAATCCAGATAGAATCTTAATTGCGGTGGTCTTTCCTGCTCCATTGGGCCCAAGAAGGCCATAGATTTCGCCCTTCTCCACATGAAGTTCCAGGTCATCCAATGCTTTGAACTTGCCATAGCATTTTACCAGTTTTTCTGTTTTCACAGCCAACATTTCAATCACCCCTCTCAATTACACCGTTCACAAATAATTCTGCAAAGTTTTTCATGCTCTCATCTCTTTTTTCTCTGATAAATAGGTCATCGCCCAGAAAGGCATTGGCCACAAGTATTCTGAATATAAAACTGAAAAATGATACTGCCATGGTTTCGGTATTAATATCCTTCCGAATTAGTCCTTTTTCTTTTGCCTGCTCAAAGTACTGGCTAAGCTTGGCAATTGCTGCCAGGGGAACAGTTCCAATATGCTCCCATATTTCCGGGTATCTGTCTATTTCCAGAACAATGAGCCTGAAGAAACTGGCACGCTCCACCATGCTTTCTGCCATATGATTGCCTATCATTGTCAGCTCATCAACCATGTTCTCCGAGGGTTCCAGTTCCATCTGCAATATGCCCATGCGAACTTCAGCCTCTTTGTCCACAACTGCAAAGAATAGTTTCTCTTTTGAACCGTAATAGCGGAATAATGTTACTTCATTAACTCCTGCCTTTTCAGCAATGGCCTTGGTGGTTGTGGCCTTGAAACCCTTTTCTGAAAACAGTTCCAGGGCGGCGTCCAGTATCTTTGTCTCTGTGTCTTTTTTTGTTGGCATTTTATCATCCTTTTGTGTGCAAGTGCTTACTTGCATAATGGAGCCGCGGTATATAAAACTTTTCTAAAAAATCAAATTCTTTAAATAGCTTAATTATACCACCCAAAATATTCAAATCAAAGGAGGTGAGATTGGATGGAAGAGTATCAGTAT
Organism: Methanomassiliicoccales archaeon; assembly: GCA_030636255.1. Taxonomy (GTDB): domain Archaea; phylum Thermoplasmatota; class Thermoplasmata; order SG8-5; family SG8-5; genus JAGLQM01. Next base: position 1,577 of record DAOVXH010000200.1, on the reverse strand, counting down.
ACGGAAATGATGATGATTATAGGTGGAATAAGCCCAGGTCAGGACATAAGCGTGAAACCAATAAGATTGGAATTAGCTTAAGATTAATTTCCAATCAATATACCTTTAATTTTTCATTTTTATTTTTCAAATAGTCATATGACTGCAAAACTGCGTGGAAATTTCTTCCAGCTGTGTAGTTTCACAAAATTAGAAGATATTATTAATTTTTCCTTGCCAGCTCAAGTTCTTCCTTAACTTCTTTGATTAACAAAGGTTGACTCATCTCATTGTAAAGTTCTAGTGCCTTTTCAAGGGGTTGAATTGCCTTTTCTGGCTCATTTTTCTTTCTGAACATTCGGCCAAGTTCCAGGTAGGCCTCGGCAGACATTTTCTTGTATCCCTCTTTCTCCGAATAATCAATGCAGTCCTGGAATGAGCTTTCAGCTTCTGCCCAATCTTCTTCTTCAGCGGCCACAACACCCCAGGCGGTGAGTGCTACCATCTCGTTCTCCTTTAGGTCTTTTTCTCTGGAGATATCCAGTGCAATTTGTGTGTTCTGCTTTGCCTCTGCAAGGTTGCCCAATTTGATATCTGTCCTTGCCAGTGCCACCATTGCATGGGTTTGGATGCTATCGTCCCCTATGTCACTGATTATGCTTATGGCCTTTAGCTGATGCTCACGAGATTTTTCATATTCTCCCATATCATAGAAAAGTGCACCCATATTGTGGGTCACAACACCAATGCCTCTCTTGTCTCCCACTGCCCCACGGTTATTCAGGCTTTTTTGATAATAATCAAGTGCCTTTTCAAATTCTCCTCTGTATTGGTATATGCTACCAAGGCTGGCTTCGGACACTCCAGCAGCCCATCTATTTCCTATTTTTTTGAATGCATTATAACATTTCATGTATGCTTCTTCTGCCAATTTATTATTCCCCTTGGCCATGTATACGTTTCCAAGATTTCCTGAAGCACTGGCAAGACCATTTTTATCTCCTGATATCTCATACATCTCAAGGCTCTTTTCAATGAACTGGCTGGCCTTGTTATAATCTCCTTTTCTGGTGTATACAATTCCAATATTGTTATAGCTGGAGGCTAGACCTCTGTAATCATCCATTTCCTGGTGAATATCAAGCCCTTTCATGTAATTATCCAGTGCAGAAGTGAAATCATTTTTCCCCCAAAAGCTGGTTCCTATGCTATTGTATATGCTAGCCAGGTCTTTTTTTGGAGCATCATGTTTCTTTAGCAGTTCCAATGCCATGTTCTGGGTTTCAATGCTCTTGTCATATTCTCCCTTTCTTTCATAGATGGAACCTTCAGTGTTGAGAATCCGGCCGAACTCCGTGCAGGATTCATTTGAAAGTATGTTCTTTGCCCTATCAACGAACTTGATGCCCAGGTCATAATCTCCCTTTGTCTCCAATATCTTGGCCTGCTTTCGTATTGCTCTTGCCCTGACTGTATTATCCTTTGCCAGCTCCTCTATCTTTTTGAATGTGCAAATGGCATTATCTGAATCACCCATAAGCTCTTCCAGGTCTCCCAGTCTTTCCAGGATCTGAATATTTTTATCTTGACTATCTGTG
>DAOVXH010000066.1 GCA_030636255.1 Methanomassiliicoccales archaeon | reverse complement strand
ATGCTGTTTTTTGACCTTTATGGCGTTCTTAATGGCATCTGTGCAGCAGACTCTGCTGCAGTAAGCGTGCTGGTCGTCCCTTGAACCAACACATTGAATCATAACAATGGTATTTCCACTGAGGTCCTGGCCCTTGGTAATTAATTCCTCGAATTCCAGTTGTGTGACTACTTTTTCATCCTGGCCGTACATGTACTCATTGGGCTTCAGCTCCTCTGCGCCTGTTGATACAATGACAACTCCATGCTCTAGCTCTGCGCCGCCCTTCAATGCGGTCTTGTAATTACCAACAAAGCCCTCGATGGATTCTATCTCTGCACCTTTGTAAACCTGAATCTGCGGATTGTTTTCCACTTTCTGAATCAGGGATTTCAAATACCCCTGGACATCGACATCTTCCAGGTCATAATGAATCCGTTTCATATTACCGCCCAGTTCTGCCTCTCGCTCGATTAGGTATGCATCATAACCCTGTTGGGCAATTGCCAGGGCCGAAACCATGCCTGCCAGTCCACCGCCTACCACCAATGCTGTCTGGGTGACATCCAATGAAACTGTTGGAAGAGGTGTTCTAAGTGCTGCCTTTGCCACTGCCATTTTGATTAATTCCTTGGATTTTTGGGTGGCCTTTTCAGGTTCCTTCATGTGAACCCAGGAACACTGGTCACGGATATTTGCCATCTCAAATAGGTATGGATTAAGGCCAGCTTCTCTTATTGTTTCCTGGAACAGCGGTTCATGGGTCCTGGGAGTGCAGGATGCCACAATAACCCGGTTCAAACCATGCTCCTTGATTTTCTCGATAATCTTCTTCTGGGTGTCCTGTGAACATGTGTAAAGATTGTCCTCTGCATAGGCCACACAGGAAAGTGTCCTTGCATAATCTCGGACCGATGGCACATCAACATATCCTCCTATGTTAATTCCACAATTGCAGACAAATACACCGATTCTTGTTGGAAATTCATCTACATTTATCTCTGGCGGATACTCTTTCAGCTCAACCTGGGTGAACCTTTCAGATGAAATATCACCGCTGGCCCTGGCTGCCGCACCTGAGGCTTCCATTACAGTTTCTGGAATGTCCTTTGGACCTGAAAATGCACCACATACGAAAACTCCTGGTTTTGATGTGTCCACTGGAGCCAGCGCACTGGTATCGCAGAACCCGAACTGGTTCAATTCTATGCCCAGGCGGGAAGCTAATTCCTTGGATTTCTCATCAGCCTCAAAGCCAACAGACAGCACCACCATCTGGAACTCTTCCTCTACAAATTCGCCATCCTCTCTTTCGTATTTGATAATAAGATTATTGGTCTCAGGGTCTTCCCTGACCTCTGGAACACGGCATCTGATGAACCGCACTCCATACTCATCCTTGGCACGGTTGTAATATTCCTCAAAACCCTTTCCATAGGTTCTCATGTCCATGAAGAAAATCGTTGGCTGGATTGTATTAACATGCTCCTTGGCGATTACTGCTTCTTTGATAGCGTAGGTACAGCAAACCGATGAGCAGTAATTGTTCCCACATGTCCTGTCCCTGGAACCAACACATTGAATGAACGCTACCTTGTCAGGGAGGTCACCGTCGCTGGGCCTCTGAACATGACCCTTATACGGGCCAGTAGCAGAAAGAATTCGCTCGAACTCGATACTTGAGACCACATTTGGAAACCTTCCATGGCCGTATTCACCCTTTATGTCAGCATTGAACTCTTCAAAACCTGGACAGAGGATGATGGAGCCCACATTGATTTCCTTGACAGCATCTTCATCTTCGTAAAGGATAGCATCTGCCAGGCAAAGGGTCTCACAGAGCCCACAGCCTATGCATTTATCCCTGTCAATTGTGAAGGCCAGAGGTACTGCCTGTGGATATCTCAGATAAATGGCCTGTCTCTTGGAAAGCCCCTCATTGAACCCGCTAATGGCATCAATGGGACATTCCTTGGCACAGACACCGCATCCTGTGCATTTGTTCACATCAACGTATCTGGCTTTTTTCCTGACCTTAACTGTGAAATTCCCTTCCTCTCCTGAGACACCTTCCAAATCCGAGTAAGTTAATAGCTCAATGTTCGGGTGTCTACCAACATCTACCAGCTTTGGGGCCATTATGCACATGGAACAATCATTGGTTGGGAAAGTTTTGTCAAGCTGGGCCATGGTTCCGCCTATGGCAGGGGATGTGTCCAGCATGTAAACTTTGAATCCTGAATTGGCCAGGTCAAGGGATGACTGCATTCCTGCGATACCGCCTCCTACAACTAGAACTGCGCCTATTTTTTTGTCTGCCATCACTCTTCACCCCCTTCAGCAAGCTTATAATTGGGTATGTTCCCGTCAAAATTATCAAGGTGAATTATGCCCTGGTTTTCCATCTCGGTTATGTAATCAAAAACAAGCTTTTTTGGTAGAGCCAGCTCATGAGCAATGTCCCTGACTTTCCGGGGCCCGTCAGCCATGGCAGAACATATCAATTCTTTTGTGTACTCTGCCCCAACATTTTGCCAGATTATGTCCTTGTACTCTTCCTGGTCTATCTGTTCTTTGTAGACATTTCCCTTCTCAAAGATTTCATACTCCTTTCCCACAAGCCATCTTAATCTGCTGGCACCCACAATGCTTTTTCCAAGCTTTGCTTTCTTTGGATAATCTTCAATATTGGATATAGGGCCTAAATCCCTTATCTTATTGGTGAAATCCGTTACAATCTTGCCAAATTTCTGACCCTCTGCAGCCGAGACCCAGTCCAGCTGAAGTCTCTCTGATTGAAGTCCAATTTCCCCCAGAACCTTGGAAGTTAGTTCAATCTTCTTCTCAGCCTGATGATTGCCTGATTGGTAATGGCAATCTCCAATGTGGCAACCCAGAACAATAACACCGTCAATGCCCATCTCGAATGCCTTTAAAATGAAGCTAGGGTCCACCCTGCCAGAGCACATTACACGAATTACACGTATATTTGTTGGATACTGAACCCGGGAAACCCCGGCCAGATCCGCTCCAGCATAGGAGCACCAATTGCATAAAAATCCTAGAATCTTCGGTTCAAAATCACTCACTGACACTCACCTCCAAAGGCAAGTATTTGTGCGGTGATTTCCCTGTCTGTAAAATGCTTCATTGTAATTGCTAGATGAGGGCAGCTGGCACCACAAACTCCGCACCCCTTGCATGATGCAGATATGACCTCTGCCTTCTTTCCTCCCTCTTGGAGTTTCAGCTCAATGGCATTGTATGGGCAGTTTGCAACACATAGGCCGCAGCCAATACAGATTTCCGGGTCAATGGATGATATGGTTGGTTCAATGCTCACAGAATCTTTGGAAAGAAGAATGCTAGCCCTGGATGAAGCCGCATAGGCCTGTGATATTGACTCACCTATTGATTTGGGCGAGTGGGCCATTCCAGCAACGAATATACCGTCTGTGGCAAAATCCACAGGTCTTAATTTGACATGGGCCTCCAGGAAGAAACCATTTGAGTTCAATGGCACCTTTAACAACTTGGCCAATGTCTCATTGTCATCCTGGGGAACAATTGCAGGGCTCAGGGCCAGTATATCTGTACTAATTAGAATATCCTCATTAAGAATTGGGTCGTGGACCAGTATTTCAAGATTATCCTGGCCTTTCTTGACTTCCGGCTTGCTACTTACATCGAACCTGACAAAGATGACACCCTTTTCCCTGGCCTCTGCATACTGTTTTTCCGAGTAACCATAGGTTCGCATGTCACGGTAGAGGATGAATACCTGTGAATCAGGAGCCAGTTCCTTCAATTTAATAGCATTTTTGATTGCATTCTTGCAACAGATTCGACTGCAATACGGTCGCCCTTCTTCCCTGGAACCAACGCATTGAATCATTGTGATTGTCTTGCCTTTAAAGTCCTCACCCTTGGCCAGAGATTCTTCCAGGCCAAGTTGGGTAATAACCCTATCATCTTCTCCAAATAGGTATTCTGTGGGCTTAGACTCCTTGGCACCGGTGGCCAGTATTATAGCTCCATGGTGAATGTCAAAGATTTTGTCTGATTCCAGTGTTGTGTGGAAATTGCCTACAAAACCATCAGTATTGGATATTTTTGTATTGGTGTAAATGTGAATATTGTCCCTTGCATTGACCTTCTCAATTAGGTCTGTCAATGTCTTGGTCAGATCATTGCCTTCCAGGTCATATTTCAGATTTCGAAGATTTCCTCCAAGCTCCGATTCCCTCTCAACCAGGTAGGTATCATAGCCCTGCTCAGCAATGGCCAATGCCGAGGTCATGCCTGCCACCCCTCCGCCGATGACCAGTGCTTTCTGTGTCACCTCCATTGACATAGGGGGCAGCGATTCTATAAGTCTGGCCTTGTTCACTGCCATGGTGACAAGGTCCTTGGATTTATTTGTGGCCTTCTCAGGCTCCTCCATATGCACCCAGGAACACTGGTCCCGGATATTTGCCATCTCGAAAAGGTAGGGGTTAAGACCTGCCTCTCTCAGGGTTTCTTGAAATAAAGGTTCATGAGTTCTGGGGCTGCAGGATGCAATCATAATTCTGTTTAAATCGTGTTTCTTTATTAGTTCTACAAGAAGCTGTTGTGTATCCTGGGAGCAGGTGTAGATATTTTCATCTGCATGGACCACATTTGGCAGTGTCTTGGCATGTTCCACCACAGCTGGCACATCCACATAGGCACCGATATTGATGCCACAATGGCAGACAAAAACACCGATTCTGGGTTCCTTGCCAGATACATCAATTTCCTGGGGGTATTCCTTCTGGCTCACAAGTTTGTTTCTCTGGGACATTATAATGCCACCGGCCTTGGCTGCCGCCCCTGAGGCCTCAACCACAGTTTCTGGAATATCCTTTGGGCCAGCGAATGCACCGCATGCGAGAATACCAGGCACACTGGTTTCCAGGGGCATCAATTCCGAGTTCTGGCAGAAACCATAATTGTTCAATTCCACGCCGGTTTTTTCAGCCAGTGATTTTATACTGGCTCCGGGTTCAAAGCCAACAGACAGCACCACCAGGTCGAATTTCTCGGTCTCCCAGTCTCCATTTTCAGTCTCAAATTTAATGAAAAGATCATTGGTTTCAGGGTCCTGGGTAATCTCTGGAACACGGCATCTGATGAAACGTACCTGATGCTCATCCTTTGCGCGATTGTAATACTCCTCAAAATCCTTGCCATGGGTTCTCATATCCATGAAGAAAATTGTAGGCTGGATAGTGGGTTCATGCTCCTTGGCGATTATGGCTTCCTTGATTGCGTAGGTACAGCAAACCGATGAACAATAGTCCTTGCCAATGGAGCTGTCCCTGGAGCCGACACACTGAATCCAGGCTATTTTTTCAGGTTTCTTCTTGTCTGATGGCCTGAGAACATGCCCCTCATAGGGCCCTGAAGCTGAAAGTATCCGCTCGAATTCCAGAGAGGTCAAGACATTGGGGAAACGGCCATAACCGTATTCGCCTTTCACTGTGGCGTCAAACTTGTCATAGCCAGGAGAGAGAACTATGGCCCCGACTTTAATCTCAATTTCCTGGTCCTTCATGTCAAAATTGATTGCATTAGATGGACAGGCATCCAGGCATTTCTGGCTGCACTTTCCATTCTTTAAGAAAAGACATTGGCTCTCGTTCACCACGTATAATAGCGGCACTGCCTGGGCATATGGAATATAAATTGCTCCGCGTTTCTTTATGCCCTCGTCAAACTCATTGGGAAGACGCTCAGCCAGAACACAGGCATCAGAGCACAGGCCACAGCCAACGCAAGCATCAGTAACATATCTGGACTTCTTTTTAATCTTGACTGTGAAATCACCTACCTGGCCTGATATATTTTGAACATCAGAATAGGTGAGAAGTTCAATATTTGGATGCCTGCCAACCTCCACAAGCTTCGGTGACAGTATGCAAAGTGAGCAGTCATTGGTTGGGAAGGTCTTGTCCAGCTGTGCCATGACACCGCCGATTGCAGGTTTTTCCTCCACAAGATACACCTTGAAGCCAGCATTGGCCAGGTCTAATGATGATTGGATACCTCCGATACCGCCTCCGACTACGAGAACTGAACCCACCATCTTGCCTTCAGCCATTACTCAACACCTATCTTGGCCAGCAAGTCATTTGCTTTAACCTTGTTCAGCCTGAACCCGAGCTCCTTCTTTCCCAGTCCGAAGGCCAGGCCCAGCAATTGTGGGTAATAGAGTGTCGGAAGATTATATTCGCACTCAAACTTAGTCTCAATCTTCTTCTGATTATCTTCATACATTATGGTGCAGAATGGGCATACAGTAATCAAGGCATCAATTGGATTAAATGTAAGATGTCCCAGCTTATTATTTGCCATTGCCAGTGCAATATCCTCGTCAGCGCCTAGTATGGCCCCGCCGCAGCACTCCAGCTTGTCCTTATAATCAACAGATTTCGCTCCAGTGGCCTCTATTAGCTTGTCCAGTGTTTCCGGGTTCTCCGGGTCATCGAAACCTTCATAGATCTCCGCCGGGCGAAGATAATGGCAACCATAATGAACTGAGAATTGAAGTTCACTCAGGTCCCTTGTAACTTTCTCTTTTATTTTTTCCACGCCAATGTCCTCGTAGAGTATCCTGGAAAAGTGTCTTATTTTGACACCTGTCTTGTACTCCCTGCCAATTTTTTTAAGTTCCACATTGACCTTGTTCCTGAGCTCTTCATTCTCTTCCAGCTCCTTTTGGGTTTCAGTAAGAACTCCTGTGCATGCATTGCATAGCGTGGCTATTTCCAGGCCCTTCTCGCTGGCAATTGCCAGGTTCCTGGCTGCCATGACAACTGTATCATGATGATTGGTTGATTTTACTGGATAACCGCAGCAAGAGAAATCGTCCAAATCTATAAATTCAATACCCAGAACCTTTGCTACTGCCCTGGCAGACATCTCATAGTTTTGACCTCTTACGGGAATTGTGCATCCCAGGAAAAGTGCGTATTTCATTTTTCTGCCTCCTTTTCAAGCAATTTAACAACTTCGTCATGGATCTTCTTCACTGGCGGCAAGCCCATTTTCTCACGCTTTTTATTGTCAAAGTCCTCTACCTCGTACAGGCGGCCGAAACTGCCTACCAGTCTTGCCTGTTCCTTGAAAGATGGATGAACATGCCCCTCCTTTACAGCGATATTGCGGAGAGTGGTCATTAGGGTTGTTAACATAACATCCTGGGGGCATCGATCATAGCATGTGTAACACGTAGAACACAGCCAGATGAAATCGCTGGATAACACTTCTTCTCTCATTCCCAGCAGCACCATACGAATGATTTTACGTGGATTGTATTTTGAGTCAATCTCTCTTACTGGACAACCTGCGGTACATGTTCCACAGGCAAAGCAACGGGTGATGTTTACATTTCCCATCTCTTTTGCCACCTCGAACTTGAAATTCGGGTCTAATTTTTTAGATTCAATCATTGTTTCAGCCCCTTCCAGATTATATCCTCGATATTGCGAACAACAATGTTTGTTCCATCTCTCTCATTGGTGGCTGTAGCTGCCTTCTTGAGTGTGGTCTCACAGGTCGGGCAAGAGGTTATGATTGTGTCAGCACCAGTGTCTATTGCCTGTTGTATCCTTCTCAGTGCGATACCGTCTGATAGTTCTGAATCAGACATGAGAATTCCGCCTCCGCCTCCGCAGCAGCTTGAATTTCCTTTATTGTTCTTCATCTCCACTACCTCGACACCAAGCTTTTCCAGAATCATCCTAGGTTCGTCAACTATCTTCAATCCTCTGGAGAAATCGCATGGGTCATGGAATGTAACTTTCATATCCAGATTTGCCTCTGGAAGTTTGTCCAGTATCACCTGAAGAATATGCTTTGCATCCACATCGTGTCCTTCTTTCAGGAACACAGTGCATGTTGGGCACAGAGTGACAGCTTCCTTGTGTGGAAATAATACCTTAAATTGTTCATTATGTTTCTCAAGGTCCTCTCTGAAGCCAAGCACGTCCATTGGGAAGCCACAGCAAATTTCTTTTTCTACTTTGACATTGACACCTAGTTTCTCTAAAATCTTAATGAATTTCTTGGTTTTATTTGGTCTTGCCAGGTACTGGCATCCAATGAATAGAGGAATGTCTCCATCCTGAATAGGTGCCATGACTTCAACATCGCCGTATATATTTCCTGATTCCTTGATATTGTTTATTACATGGTTGTGAGTGTCACTGGCAAAGCCCTTGTCCACAAGATCGGCCCTGGCAGAGCTAATAATTTCACAAACCTCGACACCAGAGGGACATTTGGATTCACAGTTTCTGCAAAGTGTGCATTGGAATATTTTATCTGCTACTGACTGGGTTGGTTCCAGGTCTCCACTTAAAAGACCATAAGACAAGGTAACCTTTCCCCTCGCCCCATCTGTGTCCCAGCCCTTCTGTTCGATGACAGGGCACTCCTCAAAGCAATAAGCGCAGCGAATGCACGTGTTCATTTCCTTTTCTAATTTTTTAAGGTTCTTTGCATCCATTACTGACCACCTCTTACATTGTATCTGAGCCCAGTGGCAGTTGTCCAGTCATCAGGGGCATCCATCAATTTGTGGGGATTTAGTATATTGTTCGGGTCCAGTGCCTGTTTAATGGTTCTCATCATATCCAGAGAATCTTTCCTTTCTTTCTTCATTGCCGGGGCCTTGGAGAGGGCAATACCATGTTCCCCAGAGGTTGTGCCACCTATTGACAGAACAAATTCATAGGTCTCAGCAACAGCATTCTTCGCATCCTCCCACTGGCTCTCCTTTGTTGGGTCCATTAAAATTTTAGTGTGAATCAGACCAGAGCCGCAATGTCCGTATGCGCTCATTACTACATTATTGCGCTTTGCAATTT
>DAOVXH010000117.1 GCA_030636255.1 Methanomassiliicoccales archaeon | reverse complement strand
TGAATAGCCCACTCAGATTTGGTCTTTCAAAGTATTTATAATCTCCGTGAAAACGCGCTTTGCACCTAAACTAGCCCCAAATTTCATGAAGCGTAATGCCAATACGGAAACTGAATGATTATCCCAGTTGCTTACTGAGCTTCTCAATCATGTCCTTGGTCATGACCTCAAGAGTGTACTCCTCTTTCCAGCCCCATTCCTCACGGGCTACTGAATCATCAATAGTGCTTGGCCAGGAGTCTGCAATGGCCTGGCGGAAGTCTGGCTCGTAGGTGATTTCAAATTCAGGAATATGTTTCTTTATCTCGGCTGCCAGCTCCCCGGCTGTGAAGCTCAATGCTGCAAGGTTGAAATCAGAATGATGGATTAATTTGTTTATGTCGGCTTTCATGAGCTGAATGGTTGCGTTTATGCAGTCTGGCATATACATCATTGGCAGCTTTGTATCTTCTCTCACGAAACATGTATATTTTTTATTCTTGATAGCTTCATAGAAAATCTCCACTGCATAATCGGTTGTTCCGCCACCTGGCAGAGTTTCTGAACTGATGATTCCCGGGTACCTGAGACCACGAACATCCACTCCAAAACGCTGGAAATAATAGTCTGAAAGAAGTTCGCCGGCAACCTTTGTAACGCCATACATGGTTGTTGGCTTCAGAATAGTTTCCTGGGGCGTGTTTTCCCTTGGAGTAGAAGGGCCAAATGCGGCTATTGAACTGGGAACCATTACTCTGGTGAGCTTTTGTTCTCTGGCTATTTCAAGAGTATTGTACAGTCCGTTCATGTTAACGTCATAAGCTAATTGAGGATATTTTTCTCCAACTGCAGACAGGATGGCTGCCATGAGATAGACTGTGTCAATCTCATTATCTTTAATAATCTGGTTCAATTCATCATAATTGGTAACATTGCCGTACACGAATGGTCCTGAGTTGAGCAATTCATCGCTGGGCTTTGTCTTGCGGCCCATTGCTACGACATTCTCATTGCCATACTGCTTTCTAAGTTCCATTGTTAGCTCGGAACCTATCTGGCCCACTGCTCCAGCCACCAAAATTCGCTTCATATCGTCCGCCATTTTCACACCTTTTATGGGGTAGGGAGTCCGGTATCAACGGGTTCAACATAAAGCTTGCGCATATTGTCATAAATAAAGCTGATAATCTCATACAAAAATATTAATAATCTCCCACGCTTATGAGAAAGATGGTGAGACCATGACCAAGGATGAGATAATTCTGCTCCTGTTGACAATAATGGGAATGGTGCTTGCCGCAGAACTGGCTTATATCTTGCTAAGAAAAAAGCGGAGGAAGAAAGAGATGTTCAAAAGAAAGGGCGAACCTGTGGAAACTATGGCCGATAGAGCCCACAATCTTATTTTGACCACAGAAAGCATCTCCAGAACACTGGCAAATCAGGGAGTTAATACCATGGAAGCTGACTCGCTGCTGAGGAAGGCTAGGAGTGATGAGTCTGCTAAAGACTATAGTTCAGCAATAGAGAGGGGCGAGGCAGCAAAACTTGTTCTTCTCAGGGCCAAGAGAGGGCAGACCAGCGGAAACCAGGATGCTCCAATGACTGCAAATGCAGACAATAGGCCAATGAACCAGTCCATCTACGATTCTGTGGATGTGCCGCTGTCCAAAGTGCAGCCCAGAGAGGAAAAGGACCTGGATTCTCTGCCCACAAACTATGTCCAGGCAAAGTTCATGCTCAATACAACAAAGGATCTGCTGGACAGGAAAGGGATTAGCAGCGGAGAGGCCTATGATTATTACAAGAAGGCAAAGAAATTTTTTGACAATGAAGATTATTCCAGCGCCCTGAGCAATGCCATCAAAGCGGACCGACTGGCAGGCTCTGATACTGTGGGGCTCATTGCCGAGGAAAAACAGGAAAGTGAGGAAATCATATATGTCTGCCCCAGCTGTGACAGTGACATTGCAGATGATGATGTGTTTTGCAGGGAGTGTGGCGAGAACCTGGAAGATGCTGGGTGCCCTGGCTGCGGGGAACCAATTGATACAACTGATAAATTTTGTAGAAAGTGCGGATATAAGCAATAATTCTTTCAACATTGTTGGTTGCTTTCAACAGGGGATGTCCTGTCGTATACGGTTCGTTTTATAGCATAATAAATCAAAGCTTTCTGGCTTTGATAAGTATGAGTGTACGACGTAAGGAATTGAAACATAGAAACAAAGGTTCATTGTTTCAAGATAAATTTTGTAGAAAGTGCGGGCATAAAATGTAATCAAAATCGCCAGCTTCAATAAGCTGGCTCTAACAAACTACTTTTCCGTCCCTCATAATGTCCTTTTTGGAGCCATCCAGATATGTGGCAACTATAGTTGGTTTGTAAAATAAATAGTCACGGTGAGTCTTTGAGTTATTCTGGCCGCCGTCCATGTCCATATTATTTCCAAAGGCAATATGAGCGGTTTCTCCGGCCTTTTCATCTTCCAGCATGACGCCAACTATTCTGGCTCCTGGGTTAAGCCCGATACCAAGCTCGCCGATTATTCTGGCCTCATCATCAATATCTGAAAGTTCCTCTACCTGCCTGACAAAATTTTTGTCAGCGCATTCCACACCAACCAGACGGCCGTTTTCAACAGTCATGGTGAGTAGGCTTGGAACCTGGCCCAAATCTCCAATACTTCCGTCAATTGCTAATACGCCATTTGCACCGTTCTCCACCGGGGCACACCATACTTCTCCGGCAGGAAGGTTTCCAAAGTCACCCTCGTCAATTCTAAGGTCGGTTTGCCAACCCCTGTTTTCTAAATCAAGGGTTATGTCTGTTCCAGAAGGTGCAGTAATATGAACGCTTTTCACGCCCTTGAACCTGTCCATGAGACAGTCTGCAGATTCTAGAATTTCAGAATAATTGACTTTCATTGGCCCTTCGCGCATCATGCTGGTGGTTATACCTGGTGCATGACCCACCCTGGCCTTATACTGAATTTCTTCATATAGTAGTTTGACCCTGAAAGGTGTTTCTTCTGAATTTGAACTGAAAGTGTTTATTATGACCTGATGCTCCTTTAATAGGGGTGAAAGGTCAGTTGGAATTTCCAATATAGGACGTGGATATTTTGATAAGGAATATGTCTTGGTCATGGCACCCAGGGATTTGCCGCCTTCTGCAAAGGCTCTGCCTATCTCTTCCTTGCTATCATCTATAACAATTAGCATGCCTTCACCTTTCTTCAAGGAAAGAACAGTACTGAGGGCATTCTTCGCACCTTCGACCATCTCGTCGAACTGCGCATCCACCCCCCCGGGATTGGCGCCATCCATGTCTATTGATAAGTCAATACTAATATATAAAATAGTATATCTGGCCTCTATTAATAAGAGGGTATATGATTCAAGTATGTTGATTAGAAAGCAATGGGTTGTTTAACTTTTTCATAAAAAAATGCCTAGAAAAATTTAAATATTCCCTAATACAAAAGTTCATTAAGTGGGTTTTACATTTCCGGTGGATTTCTATGAACGAGTATGATATCAAACGCGGGCATTATGACAATATCGAGGGCGACGGATTAGGGAACCTCATGAAAGAATTATTTGGTAATGTTAAAAAGAAAAATGATAAGTTAAGTTCCAATTTTGGGGCCCTGGATAACATTACAGTATGGATTGATGGCAAGAAAACACTCTGCGTCGATACCAAGATGAACACAGATGTGGATGATAAGACAGCCACAGATACCATAAGGGCATACAATCAATTCCTAGAAAGGGGAACTGGGTTCAATACTAAAGAGAGAAAGAAGCGCGCTAACAAAAAGTGATTATTGCCTCTTTTTCCTGGCCTGCTGCTTCATATTTGCTGCCAGCTGAGTTCCGATACCTGGTAATTTTTCAAGTTCCTTCAGGTCTGCCTCTATTAGTTTTTCAGGGCCTGTGAAACCTTCATCATAAAGGGTTCTGGCACGCTTCCGGCCAATGCCCTGAATGCTGGCCAGCGGAAGTAATTCTTCCTTGATGCCATGTCTAAGCCTCATTACCAGGGAGTTGAGAGTGCCTGTAAGGGGTGAGCCAAAGAGCCTTGCCAGTTCCCTCATAGAATACAGCATCCATTCTGCGGTATCCACCTTGTTGCGGATATCACCGGGACCAATGCCGAACATCTGCACAATGTCATTTTCTGGAGACTCGTCCATCCAGGATTGGAGAAGCTTGGCTGTTTTCAATCCAGACAGGAAAAAGTCATGTTCTTCGGTTCCTTCATCAGGTACCGGCATGAGAAAATTATCCTTGTTTGCCTGGGCCAGGTCATGTATCCATTCTGAATCTGACTTGCGCAAATAAAGTTGATAAACATCCGGTGTGGAGCAGCAGACCTGGAGTATGGTTAAATCATTTGCAGTGACATTTTCGGAATTATCAATGGCATCCTTTAACATCACTGCGGAAAGCGGGTCAATGTATAGGTCTGATGTTCTTTTACCAAACAGGGTAGCCTGAAAATCATCATGGTCCGATGCAATCAAACCAGAATCTTCAAGAAAATCAAGCATCTTTTCAATGAGATGTTCTATGGTCCAGATATCCATCTGATGCGCAAAAAAGCTCTTGTCAATGAAGGCCATTAGTTCTTCGGTGTTCCGGGCATAGCCGGTTGCTATTGTGGCAAGTATATGACTTCGCAGTGCAGGCTCACTTCCCAGCTTGGATCTTATTGCCTCTGTTTCTCCAAGTATATAATCTTCCATCAATCGGGCCTTAGCTCCACGGCTCTTGGCCATTAGGATTGCCTCGCCATAGGGGTCAAATTGAGGTCTGCCAGCCCTTCCGCACATCTGCTTTATTTCCAATACTGGAATTTTCACATTACCGAAATTGGAATCAAAGCGGGTGGTATCACGTACCACAACCCGCCTGGCTGGCAGGTTAATGCCGGCAGCCAATGTTGGTGTGGCAACAATGCATTTGATGTTTCTCTCCCTGAAATTCGTCTCGATGAAACGACGCTGGGTATCTGTAAGGCCGGCATTGTGAAATGCACTTGCTCCTGCAACGCATTTTGCCAATCTGGCTCCGGTTGAGGTTGGCTCCTCTTCCCTGCTGCTTAGATTTTCTGCCAGCACATCAAGGTCTGCTTGTTGCTCCTCATCAAATTCCTTGCGAAGTGCAATTCCAACCCTCTCGGCAACACTCTCACTGGATCTCCGGGTGTTCACAAATATCAATATCTGGCCACCATCATTAACCGTGTCAATGACCATGGATACCATCTCATCTTTCTTCATGTCTATTTCTTTTTTGGTTCCATCTGAGAAATATATTTTGTCTTGAAGGAAGATTCCTTCTTTCAAATCAACAGGCCGCCAGTCACTTTTCACATGCTTTGCTTCAAGCCAGTCTGCAAGTTCTATGGAATTCCGTATTGTGGCAGATAGAGCAATGAACTGCATTTTGGGATTCAGCTCTTTCAGTTTGACCAAGGTAATCTCCATTGTCGGGCCCCTGGTATTATCATTAATCAGATGAACCTCGTCGGCTACAACAACTTCAATCTCATACATCCAGTCACTTCTGTGGCGAAGAAGAGAATCTGCTCTTTCAGATGTGGCTATAATAATATCTAGCTTTTTGAGTTCAGGCTCAGGTGCGTCAAAGTCACCAACAGTCTTTCCAACCTTCAATCCAAGGCATTCAAACTCTTTCAGTTCATCATACTTTTCAGTGGCCAGTGCCCTGAGTGGGACAATATATAATGCCTTTTTGCCTTCAAGAACCTTCTTTAAAATCCCCAGATATGCAATCAGTGATTTGCCGCTGGCTGTTGGTACTGCAATAACTGTACTTTTTCCAGCCAAAACATGTTCCAGTGCTTCGGCCTGTGGAGGGTAGAGTTCCTCAATTCCCTTGCTGGATATGATGTCAATAATTTTCTTGTCCATATCAACATCGGCTAACTTCATTCTTCAACTACCTTTTCGGCTGGTTCATCGCCCTGGACAATCTCTTCCGGTCCTGATTC
>DAOVXH010000129.1 GCA_030636255.1 Methanomassiliicoccales archaeon | reverse complement strand
GTTGACATTGAAGATGATTCTATATTAGTTGAGCCAGCCAAGGAGATGGGAGCTGTCCCATCATGGGCCGGGGAGGTTATTCCAGTACCATTTGACATTGCCCAGGAAGTTGGCCGAATAAGGCGCAAAAGAAATCTCAAGGACTATCCACTGGCAAAGGATGCAAAGGATGCTGTCAACAAGTATCTGGACAGCCAGACCAAGAAGGACGGCATAATGCCAACTGACCAGAATATAACCATTGAGACTGAAGATAGGCTAATGGTAATCAATGCCTGCTTCGGTTCCAGGGTCAATGAGACACTTGGAAAGGTTCTGGCAGCACTCTTGATATCCAAGCAGGGCGAGAGTTTGGTTGTGCATACTGATGCATACCGAATTATTTTGCAGCTTCCAAGACCTCTTAACCCGGAGATTGTTGTGGAGATGCTGAAGAACACCTGGCCAGGAAGTGTTGAGGCGCTTTTAAGATTATATCTGAAACGCTCCAGCTATCTCAAGTGGAAGTTCATATTCGTGGCAAAGAAGTTCGGAGCAATTCGGAAGGATGCTGATTATCGGTCCATAAATGTTGAAAAGGTCATGCAATCCCTGGAAGGCACTCCCATCATGGAGGAGGCAATTGAAAAGACGTTGTGGGAAATGCTGGATGTGGAAAGAACTTCTCAGTTATTGACAGACATTCAGGCTGAAAAAATTACCATGGGCATAACAGGATTATCAGCCATCGGAAAGGCAGGCATCGAGGCCAGGGGAGACGTAATGATGCCACAGCGGCCAACCCACGCAATACTCATGGCCATGAAATCTCGCCTTGAAAGAGAGAGAATAGCCATTGTCTGCACACATTGCAAACGAAAGAGCATCAGGTCTGTTGGTTCAGTGGAGAAAAAGCCAGCATGCAAGGCCTGCGGCTCCATCATGGTGGCAGTTGTCCGCCGGAACGAGATTACCAATATCAAGCTCCTGGAGAAGGAGAATCCAAGCCCGGAAGAGAAAAGAATAGTCAAGAAGATAATGAAGTCTGCCAATCTCATAATGAGCTATGGGAACAAGGCTGTACTGGCACTGGCTGCAAGGGGTGTTGGCCCTGAGAATGCCGGCAAGATTCTTTCAATGCAGTACGAGGATGAGGATGATTTTCTTGCGGCCTTGCTGGCTGCCGAGGTCAAATTCGCCAGAACTAAGAGGTTTTGGGACTAGGGGCCAATTCTTTCTTGCTATCTTACCAATAATGCATTGAATATAAGGTAAATGTTTTAAAACAGAAGCAGTATTCAGACACGCTATGGCATCTGATGATGATAAATCTGCAACCATCCCTGTAGACAGGGAGCGCTGCGTCACTGGAATAGAGGGCCTGGATAATATCCTGAACGGTGGTATCCCAAGAGGTAACACCATCCTTTTCACTGGCAGTTGCGGGACTGGAAAAACTACTCTCAGTCTGGAATTCCTGGTCCATGGGGCCATTGCCGGGGAAAATTGCCTTTTTGTATCTGTAACTGAAACATCTGACAAGCTAATGAACAATGTTATCCCATACGATTTCTTTGATGAAAGCTTGATTAAAAAGGGAACATTGGTTTTCGTTGATATGCCAGTTATTTACGAAAGGCTGGGCATGACCGAAATGGAGCTTAGCCTGGAAGATGTGGATTCCATTGTGAAGGCAATAGGCAATCTGGTTGATGAGCTGAAAATTAAGAGATTGGTTCTTGACTCGGTCACATCAGTCTGTTATCGATTAAAAACCGAGGAAAAGATAAGAGAATTCATTTTAAAAATCGGTAAAACCCTTTCAGACAGGGGATGCACCAGTATGCTAATTTCCGAGATTTCACCTTCAGCAGAGAGATATTCCCTCTATGGCGTGGAAGAGGCCATTGCTGACGGAATCGTTTTAATGGGCAATCTGGAACGGAGAGGTGATTTGCTCAGAACCCTTCAGGTGGTTAAGATGCGTGGTACAAACCATTCCAGGGCAAAATATGTGCTGGACCTAACGCCGGCAGGAATCTTGCTGGTACCCTTGCTCAAGGGCGGAAGCGGTGGAGGGACAACATAATGCCAAAAAGTCCTGCCGACCTAGCTGGAGAACTGGTCGAATTACCGCCATCTGCTATTTCACTGGTCATCAAAGACGAAACATATTTCGATGCCATCCGTGGTGTGGTTGACATATTTGCTTCAAAGAAGGATTTGAATACCATATACATTTCAGCAGCCATACCGTCTCAGTCAATAATTGATGTACTGAATATCCTTGAAGTGAAGATGGACAATATCTTCTTCGTGGACTGCATAAGCCACATAATGATGGGCAGCACCAAGAGACATCCCAATGTTTTCATGGTTGAAAGCCCCACAATGCTTGAAAATATCATGCTCAAGGCCGAATATCTAATAAAGAAGGCCGAGGGAAAGCCCACAGTAATACTTCTGGATTCAATAAATGCACTGGCCATTCATAATAGTGCGAAAATTCTCTCGGAATTCATTCACATAATCATCAATAATATGAGGGCAAAGAATGCCTATATTGTCATTTTTTCCATTGAAGGGTTCACTTCAGATGAGATTGGCAATATGATGAGCTTTGTCTGCGACCTCAATATATCCATGGAAGATGGAGGGGATGATTAGTGCCAGATACAGTCAGCTTCGGCATACCAGCACTTGACAAAGCAATAATGAATGGTATACCAAAGGGTTACACAATCCTCTGCATTGGACCTCCAGGCGCAGGTGTGGAACTATTTGCCAAGCGTTTTGCATCTGCTAGCAGCGGGGAAGAGAATGTTACCTACTTCTCTACATCAGAAAGAGATGAGGATGTCATCAAGACAATGGAGGACTTCGGTTGGAACACAGATCTCAAGATTGTAAATATTGGAACTATGTACTATGAAAAGGTCCTGGCCAAACATCTTGAAGTAAGCAAATATCGACTGGAAGGCCTCACCATGAGGGACATACGCCAGTACAAGCTGCAGGGTAAACAGGAGGATGACACAAATCACAATTTCCTGACCACGCTTACGTATGAGATTTCAAAACTGGATCCGCCATTCAGAATAGTGCTGGATTCAATGAACTTCTTCCTGGAGTATTACAATCACAAAGAGGTTTTATCAGCCCTGCGGACAATCAAGGCCCATACCCAGCACAATGGAGGCGTTGCCCTGGTGACACTTGTCAAGGGAGTGCTGGACAGCCACATTGAAAGCGGTATTGAGGAGATTGTTGATGCAATAATTGAGCTGGAAAGGCTTAGAGATGGCTTCGAGTTCAAACGTAATTTGCTTATCAGAAAAGTAAGAAATCATCCGGAAAAGACCGGAATACTTGCTTATACCATTGACGAGAAGGGAATATCAGCCAAAAGCGTGGGTTGAGAACATCTTATGATAATGCTTGAAATTTATTAGAAAGACGTTAAGTAATACGTTGATTGTCGATGTCGTTATTATCAAAAGTCGTAATATTTACAGAAAGCTATATATATATCTTATCTAACTGCATGAAGTATGTAGGAATTAAAAGCCTACAGGAGGACGAAACATGAGAAAAGTATATAAAATGAGAGATGAAGACGCAGTGTCTCCGGTTATTGCTACCATTTTGATGGTGGCCATTACCGTGGTATTGGCTGCTGTGCTCTATGTTATGGTCATAGGGTTCGGCAGTGGCGGCAGCTCAACACCAGCTGGCGCATGGAACGATGTTAGTGCAGTAGACAGCACAACCGCAAAGCTTGTATTTGGCCAGTTCACAGTGGACGTTCAGCCAATGGACCTCAAGTTCTTTGTGACACCAGCAGGTGGAGCAGCAGTGCCAATGACATTCACAGCAGCCCCAGCCTCTGACAACACAACAATGAGCGCAGGTTTAGTACTGGATGCATTCTACTTCGATTACAACTTTGCAGGTAACCTGGTCAACTCTGGTGACTACATCACCATTTACGACCTGGACCCCTCAACCACATACACAATTGAAGTGTTCCACATAGACACAGAATCTACAGTTTCAATGACTGGTGACAGCGGAACCTGGACACAGCCATAAGACTGTTTCAATGAAGGGGCTCTCTGAGTCCCTTTAACTTTTACTTTTGTAATAATAATTTCTGTACATGATTGTACATTTCTAAAACAAAACATTTATATAAGTCAATTAATTATTTCTTTCTCAGGCATGGAGCCATAATATGACGCTAAGGGGAAATGAAAATGGAGTATCTGCCATTATTGCAACTATTCTAATGGTTGCAGTAACTGTGGTACTGGCTGGCGTATTGTATGTAATGATTATTGGCATAGGCGGAGGCAGCAATGAGAACCTTGCCCCACTTGGAAGCTGGCAGGATGTTGATGCAGTGAACACCACCGCAGCGAAGCTTGTTTTCGGTTCGTTCAGTTCTGAAATCAATCCAATTGACCTCAAACTTTACATCTACGAAGAGGGAACCAATGAAACAACTACTCTAATAATTGATGTTCCTCTGGAAGGCCAGAATGATAATCCATGCACTATTCGCGGATACAGGAAGGATGTGATAACTGCCACATATACGGATTATTCTTACTCCACCAATAATATCAATGCTGGAGATTTCATAGAACTCAATGGCCTGACATCAGGTAAACATTATCGAATTGAAGTTTACCACGCACCTTCACAGTCAATTCTATCAATGACCGGAGATGCTGGAACCTTCCAATTACCATAGTAGGCATGCGAAACTCTATTTAACCAAAAGCAATTATCTAGAGTCAACGAGGTGTGACCGTGTCTAATGAGATATCACAGGCAAAGAAGGATTGGGAAAAGCTCCTGGAAGGCAAAAAGGAAAGGCAGAAAGAATTTTTAACCACGTCCAGTGTTCCAATTGACCGAATTTATACACCAGAGGACATACCTGATTATGATTATTTAGAGAAATTGAACTTCCCAGGGCAATATCCCTTCACAAGGGGTGTGCAGCCAACAATGCACAGGGGAAGGCTCTGGACCATGCGCCAGTTTGCAGGGTTCGGGACAGCCGAGGAAACCAATCAGAGGTTCAAATTCCTCATAGGTCACGGAGAAACAGGGCTGTCAACAGCATTTGATTACCCTACCCTTTATGGAAGGGACTCTGACGACCAACTGGCAGAAGGAGAGTTTGGCAAGTGCGGAGTTGCAATATCATCTCTGAAGGATATGGAAATTCTATTCGACGGCATATCAATGAAGGATGTCAGCACCTCAATGACAATTAATGGACCTGCGGCGGTTGTCTGGGGATTCTACATTGCTGCTGCCGAGAAGCAGGGCGTGCAGAAAAATCAGCTCAGAGGCACCATCCAGAATGATATTTTGAAAGAGTATATTGCACAGAAAAGCTGGATATTCCCACCAGGGCCAAGCATGAGACTTATCATTGATACTTTCGAGTTTGGAACCAAGGAAGTTCCACAGTGGAATACCATAAGTATCTCAGGATATCACATTAGAGAAGCAGGTTCAACGGCAGTTCAGGAACTGGCATTCACACTTGGAGACGGTCTTGCCTACGTGGACGCAGCAATGGAGCGGGGTTTGAACCTGGATGATTTTGCGCCAAGGTTGAGTTTCTTCTTCAATGCCCACAATGATCTTTTCGAGGAGATAGCCAAGTACCGGGCAGCCAGGCGCATCTGGGCCAAGGAGATGAAAAAGCGTGGCG
>DAOVXH010000084.1 GCA_030636255.1 Methanomassiliicoccales archaeon | reverse complement strand
TTTGCTCCGCAGGCCATGGCCTTGAAATAATCCTGAGCTTCTTTTGACTGTGCTGGTGCGCATGCCAATTGTCTGTCTGGCAATTCTATATTGTACTTCTTCACGGCAGATTCCATTTCACGAAGATAATCTGAAGCAATCTGATGGCCTGCCCCTCTGGAACCTGTGTGAATCATGACCATTATCTGTCCTGGTTCATTGATTCCATAGGCCTTTGCCTTCACAGGGTCGAATATTTCATCTACTTTCTGAATCTCAAGAAAATGATTGCCTGCTCCCAGGCTTCCAAGCTGCGGGCCGCCTCTTTTCTTTGCCTTGTCACTGACAAAATCAGCATCGGCATTCTTCATTCTGCCGCCTTCCTCGGTGTGTTTCAGATCAGATTCCCAGCCATAGCCGTTCTCCACTGCCCATTCAGAACCCAGTTCCAGAACATCTTCAATCTGATTGCCCTTGAGCCTTACCTTGCCCTTTGAGCCGAGACCAGATGGAACATTGGTAAACATGGTATCAACCAGCCCACGAATTTTGGACTGCACGTCATCAATCATCAGATTGGTTTTCACCAAACGCACACCGCAATTAATGTCAAAACCAACACCGCCTGGGGAAAGGACCCCCTCTTCAAAGTCAGTGGCTGCAACTCCGCCAATTGGAAAACCATAGCCCCAGTGAATGTCTGGCATGGCCATTGATTTGCCTACAATACCCGGTATAGTGGCAACATTGGCAACCTGCTCCAATGCATTATCATTCTTCACAATCTCCATCATTTTCGCATCTGCAAAAATAATGCCTGATGTGTTCATTCCTTTCTTGTAGGATTTTGGAATCTCGTAATGGTAATCGTCAATCTTGTTAAGTGGACCTTTCCATTCTTTCATTTGCTCACCTTTCTGCCCTATTGGAAACACACTTATAAATACATATTGCCAGACTTGTTTAAATATCTCTCCAGCAATGCCCCTCCAATGAAGACCGAGGGCATAAATATGCTGTCAAATGCAGCGGTTTTTTCGTCGCTGCTATTGATTTCCATTATTGCTGAAGAATTAGGGGCCAGTCCCACAGAAATTGGGCTAATTGTGGCCTCCTATAGCATGGCCAACTTTGCATCATCATATATATTTGGCCGACTCTCTGACATTCATGGTCGTAGATTTTTCCTTATATCTGGACTGGTAATATCGGCCATTGCCTGCACAACCCAGTATTTTGCCTACGATACCATAACCTTGCTTCTTGCAAGAGTGTTTACCGGTTTTGCATCCGGCATGTTCCCTGCAGCATTACTGGCATATGCCTATGAATCAAAGCGCCGCATGAACAAGTTCCTGGCCTGGGGTTCTGCAGGTTGGGGCGTGGGAACTCTTGTTGGTGGCATTGTTGCCACGATTTTCACAATCCAGGCACCATTCCTTTTCAGTGCACTACTAATGGCAATGGCTGTGCCAATTGCACTCCGCATGCCCTTCAAAAAGGATGTAAAAATGTCTGTTCCACTGTTTCCTGTCAAGGTCATCAAACGCAATATCTCCATCTACTTGCCAGTACTTGTCCGGCACACTGGAGCCTGTGCAATCTGGGTAATGTACCCTATTTTTGTCCGTGGCCTTGATGGTTCTGGCACCGCCCTGTTCTTCTGGATTGGAGTATTGTATGGAATTAACTCATTCACCCAGTTTATTGTAATGGGCCGGCTGAAGCAAAAAAGCAGTGTTCTTTTACCATGGGGTCTTGCCCTGAGCGTGGTTACATTCATTTCATTCACATTCTGCGACAGCATCTGGCTTCTCATGCCTACCCAGATAACCCTGGCTATTGCCTGGGCACTGATTTATGTGGGCTCTATTAAGTTCATAATGAAGCACAATAAAGAAAGAGCAACAGCAACTGGCTTTCTTAATTCCATATTGCAGATGTCTGCCATTCTCGGCTCAATTGCCGGTGGTCTTATCATCGACTGGACCGGAAGCTTGCTTGCTCCAATGTGGCTGGCTGCAGCAATGACACTTGTATCATTGATAATGTACTATGGATTGAGAAGATATCAGGGCATTGGGAAAGTTGTCAGTTGTTAGAAGATAGTTGGCAGTTATTAGACTAACATCTGTGAACTGTAAACTTAAAACTACCGTTCAGAGGCCTTTGACCTTCTCAGTCTCTCTTTGGCAATCTGGCGCTTGCCCACAACCTTGCAGAACAAGTATCCCATGAAACTGAATCCTAATCGAATAATCTTCCAGATGCTTTCATCCTTGCTGACCTTCACCATTTCCATTGGGCTGTAGGAGCTCCACAGGTCTCCATGTCTCAGGCTCAATTCTTTCCTGCCAAAACCATACCAGAACGATTGCTTGAAAAATCCTGTGAATGTGGACCTTGCATTGTGGTAAACAATGGCCTTTTTCCAGTAAATCAATCTGTAGCCAGCGTCCACTGCCCGGTAGTTCAGGTCAACCTCTTCAGCTTCCTTGAACCATGGGTCGAAGCCCTCTATTGCCTCAAAGGCTGTTTTTCGGTATGCCAGATTAACGCTGGGATAGGTTATATCAACGCCCTTGTGAAGCATTCCAACCCGTTTCAGGGTGGTAAAGCCATGATAGCCCAGGCGAACCTCCCGGCCAGCCACAACATCTGCATTCTCCATTGCCTTGATAAGTTCCTCCACCCAGAGGGCATGAGCTATGGCATCTGCATCAATGAACGCCACAATATCGCCCTGGGCCTTCTCAGCCCCAAAATTCCGGCCTTCACCACGGGTGCCAGGATGCTCCAGAAGTTTGACAAAGGGCCAGTCTGCAGCATATTCCTTGACTATGTCCTGGGTCTTGTCAGTGCTATTTGCATCCACCACCAAGACTTCCAGAGGTTTCACTGACTGATGAACTAGGCTGTCCATGCAATCCCGCATGAAAAAATCTGCGTTCCTTGTGATAACTACCACACTGAGCTTCATTGTACCAAATGAAATACACATCTTTATTAAGCTTTTCGTATAAAATCCTGGCTCAGAAGATTCCTATTGCAAAGAGGAGGCATGCCAGGGACATGGCATTCATGTGAGAATCCTTCAGTCCCTTACCTTTTAGGCAAGCTCGGTTCCAAGAGCTCCATAACCTGCTGGAACTTGCGTCAATCTTTCTGAGCCAGCTTCCCACTCCCATGTTATTTGGTATAGTGAATATCTGCTGCCCTGTGAAATATTCTGTAGCCAGGTGGATAAATATTCCTATTCCAATAGCTACTGTTACCATGATGCAGGTGAATAGGTCCCAGCCAGCAAAGGCATGTCCCAAGTAAGTTACAATCCCTGCCAGATAAGTAATAAGGATGCTAGAGCCAAGTGAATGTCCCACCGGACTGCCCTTGAAAGACCTGCACCCGCTGTAATCCACATTCATTAGCATTCCTATGATTCCTGCCAGGAAGATGTTCCAGCTTACTGTTTCCATCCCGAAAAGAGGGTTAAGGAGGGCCATCACAGCACCGGCGAATAATCCGTGGGTCAGTTGGTTTGCCATTTTATCACAATTGCAATTATGCGGCCGGAGTATATCCCCCTCCTGTGTACATGTACTGTACATCCATGAATGTAGTAAAATAATATTACCGGAAGCAACCATCAACCTCTCATGAGCTGGCTGGAGAATTTTTCATATTTAATTTTCTGGTTTGGATGTACGGTTCTGTGATGCCATATTTGATGGTGAACCCATAGGGCATCTGGGATTGAGCAAAACTTGTTTGTGAGAGAGTGGGACTGGGTATTCCCACGGAATTCCCACAATCTCCTTATATAATCGAAATAATATTTTGGATTGGTGAGAATATGTGGGTAAGAACCTATTTGTTTGCTCTGTCTGTGGGCTTGCTGCTGATTATTAGTTCTATGGCTTTCGCGGAGGCCCAGGTTCCTGAACAACATATGGAGTATCAGGGATATGGGATAATAATGCTTACATCCACCACTTTGATGAGCGGTGATGCTGCAGTTTACCTCAGAACATACATTGACATGGAACAAGGAAACAATGACGGTGAATTGACCACCCAGGAAGTTGATAGCTATATCAGCATGAGATTGAACATGGGAAGACTTCCAACGCAAAATTACAAACTTGATGGTTATACTGGCCTTTTTGAATCGATAAGCAGTTCATATGACGGTATTGAGGTTGATAATGTCAATAGCATAGAACCATTTACCTCCACCGATGTGGTCATGTTCTACATGTCAGAGGGCTCCGGTGTTGAACATACATTCTCTTTTACATATATGCCATATTTTGTTGATTATCAATACCTGAATCTATCCTTCGAGGTTCCCGAAGGTTGGAAGTTCATGAGGGCATCTGGTCTTGAGAATGAAATATTTCATGATAATGATACATTTTTCGAAGGTAGGGCTCCAATCAATGTCCCGGTGGAAATAACCTTCAAGGAGATTGGAGCAATTGACTGGGGGCTAGCGTACACTGTGCTGTTCATTGCTCTTTTGATAGCCACTCCAATTGGTATGGTCTATGTCAAGCATAAGCTGGACCAGAGAAAGGCAGAGAAGGCAAAACAAAAGCGACCAGACTGCTTCAGGTCATATAATTCGAAGATCTACAAGTGCACAATATGCAGCTTCAAGGAAGAATGCGAAATTATGACAGAATAATTTAATAGCTGGCATTACCTTTTACCAGCCATGAGTGCCACTAATTACTGCCCATACTGCGGGCGGTTCATGATGATGAAAGAATTCGACCATGCCTGCGACCAGGTCAATCAGGCAAATGAAATGAAAGAATGGTGCTCCAGATGCGGTGGAAAGACAGACCCAATGACTGCTGACCATGAGACCGGGCTATGCCATGTTTGCAGGAGTAGAATTGACCCTTTTTCAAAAGAATTTGATTAGAAATCCTGAATAAGCATTGCTATAGAATTGCCTTTTTTTGTGGGCTGGTAGATTATCCAGCTCCCTTCCTTCTTGCCCTTGATTAGCTCTGCATCTTTTAGAATCGACAAATGGTAGGAAAGTTTGGAATCTGAGATGGCCAGCATCTCTTTTAATAGGCAAGCGCAGAGGGGCTGTTCCACCAATGCAAAGAGAATTTTCTGGCGCATTGGCTCTGCCAGAGCCCTGAATACAAGGCTCCGATGGTCAATGTCCTGGTCAGATGGAATTAAGGCTACAATTCCTTCTATACCTCCTTTGCTCAGGCATTGTTCCTTTATGGGGTCTGGTATCTCTGGCATATGTCACCATTTCAAATCTTTTTGAAACCACAAGCTTATTATAACTCGCATCATTTCAAGATTAATTGAAACGAATAGCAAGCCAGGGTATAAAAGATTTACCCCGGGAGAGGAATTGAATGGACCCTATACTGGCATTTGCTGACTGGCTGACATACAGTATTTTCGGAATGGACAGTGCAACCCATGCAGGCCAGGCATTGAATTTTTTCATCTACGATGTTATTAAGATATTCATTTTGCTGGCTACAATGATTTTTCTGGTTTCGTATGCCAGAACTTACATCACTCCTGAAAGGGCCAGGAAATGGCTAGGTGACAGGAAGGGAATTCATTACAATTTTTTGGCATCACTGGTCGGGGTTGTAACTCCATTTTGCTCATGTTCATCAGTGCCCATATTCATTGGATTTGTGGGTGCTGGAGTCCCACTGGGTATTACCTTTTCTTTCCTCATCACATCACCAATGGTCAATGAAGCAGCCATTGCAGTTCTGGGAGGTTCAATCGGTTGGGCGGCTACCGGGGTCTATGTCATCAGCGGAGTCTTGATTGGAACCTTTGGCGGTTACTTCATCGGAAAAATGAAGCTTGAGGATGAAGTTGAAGAGTTCGTGTACAAGGCCCAGATAGGTGATGTTGAGCAGGAAGACCTTGTTCCAAAACAGCGAGCTGAATATGCCTGGGGAGAGGCCAAGGAGATAGTAAAGAAGGTATGGCCATACATCATCATTGGTGTTGGTGTCGGAGCAATATTTCATGGATATGCTCCAGAAGGAATAATGACCCAGTATGCAGGTAAAGATAATTTGTTGGCAGTACCTGTGGCTGTTGGTCTTGGAGTGCCGCTTTATTCCAATGTCATGGGTTTAATCCCCATTGCAGAATCCCTGATAGGAAAGGGGCTGCCAGTTGGAACTGCCCTGGCCTTCCTCATGTCTGTTACTGCGCTTTCCTTGCCAGAGCTGATAATACTCAAGAAGGTGCTTTCCACAAAGCTCATAATGATATTTGTGACAATCGTCACTATAGGAATAATAATAACTGGTTATATGTTTAATTGGATACTGTGAGGTGAAATGATGAAAATTGAAGTACTTGGAACTGGATGCAAAAACTGCAATAAATTAACAGAGAATGTGAACAAGGCTGTTTTTCTGTCTGGCCGTCAGGACATAGAAATAATAAAGGTTGAAGATATGATGGAGATTGTGAAATACGGAGTAATGCGCACTCCAGCCCTCATAATTAATGGCGAAGTGAAGTTTGTTGGAAGGGTGCCAGAGATCAAGGAAATAAGGGACTTGATTGATTAATCTAAAGGAGGCAATCTATGGCAAGACGAAGCACAAACAAAAAAGCAAGAGAAAAGAAAAAACTTCTTGAAGAGGGCTATAAGGAATGCTATTACTGTAATAAATTAGTCAAGCCAAAAGCCATCAAATGCCCCCATTGCGGCAAGTGGTATTCGTCAGGAAAGCAGGTAATAGCAGTTGCATTGGCCTTTATTATCATCTTATCTACCATTGGCGCATACTACTTATTAGGAGATTCACATAATATTTATGTGCCGCCAGCAGACCTTCCCACAGTTCTCTCTACCACACCAACAGGCATAACAGTTTCAACGTCGACCTACATATCTGTAACTTTCAACAAGGAGATGAATAAACCCAGTGTTGAATCAGCACTATCAATTACTCCGTCTATCCCTGGTTCCTCTTCTTGGACTGGTAATACATTAAGATATGCTCCTTCAGGCTCATTAATTGAAGGTACATATTACACGGTTACAATCGGTAATGGGGCAGTTGATCTTGATGGCAATCACCTGGATTGTGATGTATATACCTGGCGTTTCACCACAGAGGGAGGAACAACCACCAATACACGAAGGGATATCGGCTCAGGAGATAATGTGTTCTGGTCTGCATTTACAAATCATCCTTCCTGGGCCACGGCTGATGTGCTGTCAAAACCAGTGCTTATTCTTACGCATACAGAGGGTTGCGCTCCTTGTGAAACAATGATTGTTACATGCTCTGATTTATCAGAAACATATTCTGGCCAGATTACATATTATGATTTATTATCTGGAACAGATGAACCCCAGGCAACCGAGTGTTTCGCTGCCTATGACACGATGCCCCCGAGCTACGTTCCATTGACCACCATACTGACAAAAGGACCTGACAATCAGATTATCTGGCATAGCTGGGAGGGCATTGTAGAGAAGGCTGTTCTGTCAAGCTGGATAGAGGATGCATTATCATACCATGAGGATTACTGATTA
>DAOVXH010000176.1 GCA_030636255.1 Methanomassiliicoccales archaeon | reverse complement strand
AATATTCCCCTGACTACCCCCATGGTTGAACGGGCATTCGCAGCCAGAATAATAGTGCCGCGGTCTTTCAGACTTCTGAACATTATGTCTCCAGGTATTGGTTTACCCATTTTATTCACCTCTATTTATTTTTTCAATTAGATTTATTTCGGTCTTCCCACCGATATAAATTGGAACTCGCTGACTCACTGCCTCTGGCTGAACTGCCAGAATATCTCCAAAGCCAGTACTGGTTGCTCCGCCGGCCTGCTGGACAATGAAGCCCATTGGATTGGCCTCGAATAGTAACCGTAATTTGCCCTGCTCATTTCCAACAAATCCCGGGTAAGTAAAAACACCGCCCTTGTGCATTATTTGATGCACATCAGCAACAAATGAACCGCTGAATCTTATTTTGTAGCCCTGTGATTCAAGGGCTTCCATCCATTTTAGATGCCCAGGCAAGAAGTCCCTACGTGCTGCTCCAGGTGCGAAAATTTTTCCCTGGGGTATCTGCACATCCTCCTTTTGAAGGACATATTCTCCCTCAGGATTCAGCACAAAATCATGAACCCCTTTCTTTACCGTGTAAGTCAGGGTGGTCAGTGGACCATAGAGCACATACATTGCTCCAATCATTTCCTTGCCAGGTGCCAGAACACTGCCCCTGTACAATCCAATGATAGTTCCAACTGCCAGATTAACATCAATGAGCGAAGAGCCGTCCAGAGGGTCCATGGTGACTCCCAATGTTCCATTGCCATTGAACTCAAGAATTTCAGGTTGTTCTTCCGAGGCCAGATACTTGACTAGCCCTGAATTCTTCAAATCTGCAATAATAACCTCATCAGCCCACTTGTCCAGGGCCATCTGCTGCTCGCCATAGACATTCTTGGTATCTGAATAATCCTGGCGGCTGGCAAAGCCCTTGGCTATGGTCTTGCAAACATTTCCAATTCTCAGAATAAGCTCTCTCAGGTCTTCATCACAATCTGCCAGATGTTCCTCTAACCTCATGTATAGCCCCCTGCGGTGCTTGATTGCCATAGGGATATTTACTTCTTTGGTTTGAGCCTAAGCTTTAAGCCTTCGGTTTGAGGAAGCCAATACGGCCACAGAACCAATGATGGCTCAATGCAATTATTGAAATGGTGAAATTGAACACCAGATCAAAGTGATGCCACCAGGGATGGTCCCCGAATATGCCAGAGGGTTCGATAATCACCCTGAACATTACCCAGCCAATAACAACCAGGACAGCAATCCAAAGGGTTCGGTACTGCGCTCTCAGGTAGATATCCTTCACATGATTGAAATGTTTAGAAAATATCCCAAATATAATTATGGGAATAAGTGGGTAAGTACCCATGTAAAGCACATGATGCCACTTGTCTGCCTCTGAAATTTCTGGCCCAAGGAAATTAACAATCACATAGCACATATATGCTATTACAAAACCAGCCAATATTGCAGAAGTTAGTAATTTAATTCCACGGTCATAATTGTCCTTGAACTTTACTGTATCAAGATAGTCCCGCCAGGTAATGGCCACCATCATCTGCATCATAATGACCCACTGGAAGGATGCAAGGAACCAGAAGAACCGCACATCACTGAAGCCATCAAGGGCTGCACTGAGGCCCCAGGAAGCTGCAAAAAGAACTATCCAGAATACCCACACAACAGCATACCAGAAAACTGCCTTTATTGCATCACTTTTAATCCACTTGGAAAGCTGGCCATTGAACATGAAATCGTCCATTCCGAAAAAGAAGAAAGCAAGAACTATGAAGATGAACTGGCCTGCCATAATTAAATCCCTTGGTATGCCAATAATATCACCCATCAACCATTCATGGGCATAGAAAATGAACACTGCACCGGTTATGGAAACCCATTGCCTGGCAAGTCCGCTCCAGCTTGGATTTGGGTTGACCTTGAAATAGTGACTCTGACAAATGGACAGTGCCACATAATAACCCAATAATGGCACATAGTACATATTATGCCAAGCTTCGCCCATTCCCCAGTAACTTGAGAGCAGTATGAAAACTCCCAGCAATCCAGCAATAAGCAAGGCCACAAACCATGTGTTCTTGCCCCATCTCAATTCGTATTCCATTGGTATCCCATCCAGGTCTTTAGTGAACCGGACAATACATGAAAGTTAATAAAGGTTAAGTAAACACGACCAGAACATAAAGAATAATAGCTTCCTCAATATGCAAAGTAATAATCAATTTTGATAATCTTTGAACCATGTATTTATAGTTTCAAAACAATAACTTAAAACCGATGATTTACCGGAACCATAGAGATTATCAGCGGAACCTGTCAAAGGAATATGAGCTATTAAGGAGCTGGCTTTCTGGTGAGGCTGGTTTAGAGAACCTTAGAAAATGGCTCAGTACCATCTATGCAGAATAGACTTCGTAAGTTTTTATATGATGTATAGCAATCACCAGGCAATGAGAACACTTGATGATTTTGCACCACAGGAAGGTCCAATTTGTGGAGTTGACGAGGCCGGCCGAGGCCCGGTTTTGGGGCCAATAGTAGTGGCTGGAGTAATGGTGGAGGATGATTCTGCGCTAAAAGAACTGGGTGTTAAGGATTCCAAAAAATTAACACCCGCCAGGCGTATGGAACTTGTAGGACAGGTAAAGGCGCTCTCAAAATGGGAAGTTGTGGAGGCCAGTGCAGAGGACATTGACATGCTGCGGCAGTCAATGACCATGAATGTTATGGAGTCAAAGCTATTTGCCACAGTAATTGAAAGATTGAATCCAAAGGTGGCATTCCTGGACGCTGCAGATGCCAATGAAGAAGTTTTTGGAAGATATGTTGCCAGAGAATTGAAGAATGATATCAAAATAATTTCAAGGCATGGCGCAGATGATGTTTATCCGGTTGTCTCGGCTGCCAGTATTATCGCAAAGACTCATCGGGACGGAATAATAGAGGGTTTCAAGGAAGAACTGGGTGTCGATATTGGCAGTGGTTATCCCTCAGACCCAAAGACAATAAAATTCATGAAGGACTGGTACACGGAGCATGATGAGATGCCCCCACACACCCGAAAATCCTGGAAAACCGTGGATAGAGTAATAAGCGAGTTGAGCAATACCAGTCTCGATAAATTTGAGTAGTGATGATTATGGATGAACTAGAAGGATACATATTGGCTGCAATTGACAAGTACAAGGCCAAGATTGAAGAGGATGAAGAACTCAAAAAGGACCTTCTCACGCTGGTGAGAAAGGTCAGCATAAACACCACAGATAATGAGGGATTCAGCTTCATACTGGACAAGGGTGAAATTTTAGAATTCAAGCGCGGAACAATCGACGGGGCAGAAATAACTATTGCAGCAACCACTGAAGACTTCAAATTACTGTTCACCGGCGAATTAAAGCCAATGAGAGCCTGGGCAACAAAGCGCCTGAAGTTCGATGCCAGCATTGACGATGTCATGCGGGTGAAGAAATTATTGTAGGCCAATGGTTAAATATAACTACTGACAATACAAGGAACAGGTGAAGAAATGCTATTTGTAACCACAATTGAATCTGGAGAAGGAAGATTTGAAGATACCATCAGCGCATTGAAGAGGCTCAAGATACCTGAGGGAATAGAAGTGAGAGAATTTTTAGGGCTTTTTGGAGAGCCAGATGCTATTTTGATATT
>DAOVXH010000158.1 GCA_030636255.1 Methanomassiliicoccales archaeon | reverse complement strand
ACACCTGCCTGGACAGTGATGGGTCTGGAAGTTGAAAGGTATCCATCATTGCGGAAACCAACATTCTTTGTACCTCTTGTAAGGTCCATTTCATAGTAACCGGTTGCATCAGTGTAGTTCCAGTAATCATCATCCCATGGATCGACATTCCATGGTTCTTCCACATAAGCATAGGCATTGTCAAGTGGTCCGCCTGAGCCTTTAATAAAGCCCTTCAAGGTGCAATTCAAAGGTTCTAGAGTAATGTTACGCCATAGGGTATAACTATCATCCAGCGTGAACTGCAGTGTTGTAGATTCATAACCAGTTGAGCCAGCACCCATTGTGTAATCACCAGGGATAAAACCCATGCTGTAATATCCAGAGACATCGGTCTGGGTATTGTTTATATAATCGTCAGAGGCAGCAGTGAGATTCTCACCTGCCATGGGAAGGCCAGTTATTGCATCAAAGAGATAACCATTGAGCCTTGAGCTTCTGGGAGGCGCAGTGTCCAGTTCAATATTGATTTTCACCGAACCGCCAAACTCATTAATCCAGAAAGTTGTTTGATTCAGCAAATAGGCATCATGGATTCCATGCATCAGGAACTCATGAAAATTAGTCACATTAAGATTCAATTCATAATAGCCAGAAACATCGGTTCCCGATGAATTAGAAGCATCATAGCCATGCATATCACCAAAATACACAGTTACAGACTGGATAGGGGTTCCTGTGCCTGATTCATTAACCCACCCATAAATAAATATCTCTGCTGTTTGGACAGTGTTTTCAACAGGCCTTGCCTGAACATTCTCTGCATCCAACAATACACTAGCTGGCAAACTCACCATCATGGTTACAAATATTAAAGTGAAGAATTTTGTCAATTTCATGGGCATCCCTCTCTTGTTTATAGTCAAATAAATTGACACCTATATAATATCTATGTTACGATTATTAAATAATTATTCACAATTTCTCTATAACAATTGCTGCATGGTCCTTCTCATGGGGCTCAAGATTGACCATTTCAAGAATTTTGAATCCTGCGCCTTCGAGCTCCAGCTTGCAGTCCTTGAATATCCTTGCAGGAGAAGCAGACACATCAATACATCTGGCCTTAACCATGAGGTATCCAATCCCGCCAGGCTTCAGCATGAAAGTGTTTTTGATAAAAATTTCAGTCTGGTTCCTCTGTGATATGTCCTGGTACATTATGTCAACCTGGCCAACAAGCCTGCTGTAAATATCTGGTTGATTAGCATCCTCAAGTATCGGTACGATATTTGGGCGTTTTTCTGCCAGTGTTAGAAGTTTCCTGAAGGGATTCTTTGCAACCTCAACAGCAAATATCCTGCCATCAGTGCATATGTCTGATATGTGGCTCACTGTGGTGCCATTGGCTGCACCAAGATAGAGAATTGTTGACCTGGGCCCGAATGAAAATATTTTACCGCCCTTGACAAGAAAGGCAGAAAGCTTGCTTTTTTCAGGATTCCAGTACCTGAATTCGATTCCACCGATTTTCCGCTGCACTTCCCAGTATATGGAATCACCAGGCACAAGGTTCCGGGTGTAGGGCTTTGAATCCACCCATTTTAGCACATTGGAGATCATTCTAACCTCCACTGATAAGATGAATTACTTCCACATTGGAATTATCAGGGATAATTGTCTCGGAGTACTTGGCCTTTGGAATTACCTGGCTGTCTATTTTCACAACAACAAGGGGAAAAGTATAATTCATGCGTTTGAGAAGCTGTTTTATTGTTTCATCCTCAATCCAATCCATGGGCTTTGAGTTCACTTCAATAGACATCCAGCCCCTCCGTTAAGATTTCCAGAACAGTATTGGCCTGCCAGTAGGCAAATAGACCAACCCTGGGAGCTAGTAAAATACCATCATCGCTGGAAGGTGCCTCCCTGTCCTCAACAAGGAAGAAATTGCCTGATTTGTGAATACTAATTCTTTCACTTTTTCCGATACCGGAGACGCCGGAAGCTGCAATTATAGGTTTGTCAGGGAGCTTGAGCATGATTTCCTCAATAAAAGCTACTTTTGTTTCTGCACTGTCAAGTGCCTCAACAACAATATCCACATCCTCGAAGGGAAAATGCATCATATCAGGTTCTAATTTCTGGAAGATTGCAGTAACATCCACTTCTGGATTCATTTTCTCAATATTGTACATTAGAGCCTCAGTTTTCCGCTGGCCAACCTGTTCCATGTCATATGCCTGGCGATTTAAATTCGACTTCTCAACTTCATCAAAGTCAACAATCACCAATCGACCAATACCGGACCTGGCAAGGGCAATGGCAACATTGGAACCCAGACCTCCAAGACCTGCGATTCCCACAGTAGATGCTTTTAATTTCTCAGCTACTTTATCTGCACTCATTCTCTCACCACCCTAAACCTGAATACTGATTCTTATAGATTTCTAATTACTAGCAGATCCTCATCAGACATTGAATAAACCAGTTCTGCCAGTTCCTCCCCGCTCTCCCAGGAAATCATCTTATCCTCAATCATTTTCCAAACATCTTCCCGAAGTGATATTTCCACGGACTTCGTATTCTCCTTGTCAGAGAAAATAGCACGGGGCTCTCCCATTTCCTCAACAATGATATTGCCCTTTCCCATGGTACAGCCCGAAGACAATTGAATGCCGTCTATCATGCATGACATTGGTGTCACAGTTCCGGAAAAAACCCTAGCAACTTTCTTGAGCGCATTGTCTCCAAACTCCCGGTTGGCAGCAAGGCCCATACGGTAACCTATTGCTGCATAGGGACCCAAATGCCCATGGAAATCTTTTATTTTCTGAAGAGTCTCGTCCATCACTGGGTAATTAATTATACACCTACTAATACCTTTTCACATAATGTGTATCGTGATACTATTTTTGAAAAACTTGCTACCTATCCAAGTAGCAAAAAACTTATAAACGTAGCACGCTTGCCCTGTTCAATTAGATGGAAGTGAATGCATGGAAAAGGTTACCAGAATAGGAATTTCAATAGAGCCAGAACTGCTTGAAAAGTTTGATGAACTAATAGAAAAGCAGCAATACACCAACCGTTCAGAAGCTGTGAGAGACATGATAAGGCAATATCTTGTTACAGAGGATTGGGACAAGGGCATTGGAACAGTTGTAGGCTCAATAACAATAACATATGACCATGACAGTTCAGGAGTCGTGGAGAAGCTGGCAAAGGTCCAGCACAAGCACAATGAGATTATTCACTGCTCTAGTGTGGTCCGGCTGGATGACAAGACCTGCATGGAGGTTGTCACGGCCCAGGGCAGCTCTTTCGAATTGAAAGAACTTACAGATGCCATCAAGTCCATAAAAGGCGTGAAACATGCAGAGATGGCAAAGAGTTCTATTAAGTGATTCTCTTTAACTTATTTATAGGTGAAGCGTATTCGCCAGCCAGGACATACTAATTATTCCAATTGCGGGGGTACCCGAGCATGGCCAAAGGGGCTAGGTTGAGGGCCTAGTGGTTAGTCCTTCGAGGGTTCAAATCCCTTCCCCCGCACTGTTTCATTTTTGTTAATTAATTATTTTTCATGAAACTGTGCGGTAGGAGGAATGTGCCAGCATTCCTACGTGTCGAACTTTTTGTTTATTAATATAACTCACAGAAAAAAGTGCGGTAGGATGAATTTACGAAGTGAATTCATCCAATACCCGAAAAATGCGAAGTTTCGGATTTGTAAATCTACTTCAAATAATCATTGGTAACTTTAATAGCGCAGTACTCACCGCACATGGAGCATACATCTTCCTTTCCTGGCTCCCTTGCTTTTCTTCTTTTTCTTGCAAGCTCCGGGTCAAGGCACAGGTCAAATTGCTTTTCCCAGTCAAGGTTCTTCCTTGCTTTGGAAATTGCAATGTCCCGTTCCATGCTTCCGCCTCTTGCTACATCTGCCACATGGGCCGCAATCTTGCTGGTAATTGTGGCTGTTTTTATGTCCTCAACTGTTGGCAGGCAAAGATGCTCCGAAGGGCTGACATCACATAGGAAGTCAGCTCCATGATAAGCAGCCAGTGCACCGCCAATTGCCTCGGTTATATGGTCATATCCTGGTGCAATATCTGTCACCAGTGGGCCAAGAACATAGAATGGCGCATTATCGCAAATTGTCTTTTGCATTCTCACATTTGCCTCAATCTGATGCAGTGGAACATGTCCTGGTCCTTCCACCATTGTCTGGACTCCCACCTTTCTGGCTCGTTTCACGCACTCTCCCAGTGTGATAAGTTCCTGAATCTGGGCACCGTCAGTAGCATCTGCAATGCAACCTGGTCTGAACCCATCTCCCAGGCTAAGTGTGAACTCATATTCTCTAGCAAGTTCAAGAAGATAATCATAATTTGAATAGAGTGGATTTTCTT
>DAOVXH010000179.1 GCA_030636255.1 Methanomassiliicoccales archaeon | reverse complement strand
GATATGAAAGACGTAGTCAAGGAAACATTTATCGATCTTTTTGAGATGGAACATGCTATAGCATTCGACATATCACATTCAATGGTCATAACAGACCAGATGGCAATGAATGCCCTGAATTCTATAGTACATCGAGGACTTGCAGAAAAGGAGGGGGCTGCGCCCAGAGAGGTGTATTTTATTGACCCAAAGGCATTGGCTCAGCAGGCCAAGAAATTTGAATGAGATATTATTCTTCTAACTCTTTTTTCCTATCTTCTTCCTCAAGCGCCTGGGCTTTCTGGCGGCCTGTAGGACGGTAAAAACCTGGCTTGAAAATTAATTCTGTGACAATAAGAACAATTGCCAGGACTGCCACTATAACAACAATGTTCCAGGGAAATGGCTTTGACGGCTCCGGGCCCTCAAGTTCAATATCATAGCTGCCTGTTGAAGGAAGTCTGGCTGAAGCTCCTGAAATATCACTGGCCAGTATCCATAATTCCAAAGTTCCTTTATATTTCTGGGGTGGGATTTCAAAATACCAGGTTCCGTTTGTATTGGTGCCAGAACTTAGATTCATAAATTCATTGTTCAGCAGGCCATTGGAAGGGTTTACGTAGGTGAGAATAACCTCATTAACCGGCAAGTCAGATGTAATATTCACAAAGATGCTTATGTTCTGCTCAGCGTCTGCGATGTAAGGTATATCCAAATCCATTACTGGAATAGCACTGGCTGATGGCACACAAAGTGTGGGCATCAAAAGAACCATGACGAGAAAAATGGCCAGTTTACTTTGTTTTAATGAAGTCACCCAGGGTCATCCCCTTGGAAGATTGTTGCTTTGGGCCGTCACCATCATCTATCTCCAGATATTCTTTCAGGGTAATATCCAGGGCTCGTTCCAGCCTGGTAACCAATTTATCTGTTGGGCGAATATCTCCATTTTCCACCTTGACAATTATGCTTTTTTTCTCGTTCAAGGACTTGGCCAGGTCATCCTGGCTCATTCCTGTCTTCTGCCTACCCTTTCGAACTCTCTGGGGATAATCATCCACAAGCTCCTTTTCCCCACGAGTTAGAACATCTTTATGGCGCATTCTACGTTCTCTGTTACCAAGTCTGTCGGCCACAGATGGGAGCATGACCTTGCCTTCTTTGGTCTTCACTGCACCACTGCTGGCAAACTTTTCACACTTGGGACAGGAGCTCACTGCCGCACCCTCAACCATAACCAATTTTGTTCGTGGAACATCAGAACCGCACATCTCGCAAATCATAGGCTCACCTTTTTTATTCTATGACAAACCATAAATATGTGTGACAATATATAGTTAGCGATGGGATGCCAGCACAAAAAATGGCAAA
Organism: Methanomassiliicoccales archaeon; assembly: GCA_030636255.1. GTDB lineage: Archaea > Thermoplasmatota > Thermoplasmata > SG8-5 > SG8-5 > JAGLQM01. Next base: position 2,208 of record DAOVXH010000179.1, on the reverse strand, counting down.
ATCAGAAGGTACGCTGATGACAAAAAAGAATGAGAAAGTTGAAGATTCCAATGAGGAAAATAACGATGAAATTATCGAAGAGTTTTCCGAGGATATCCAGGAGCGCATTGCAGATCTGGAAGAAATGAACGAGCAGTTGTTGGATGAGGCAAAGCACAATGAAGGCGAGAAAAAATACATAAAAAGCGAAATGGTGCGACTCCAGAAAGAGATACAGCGCCTCAGATTTGAACTGGACAGAATGAAGACTCCACCTATGATTATTGGAACTATCAAAGATGTGCTCACAGATGGTCGGGTTGTTGTGAAAAGCAGCACTGGACCGGACTTCATTGTCAGTACCGCAGAGTACATATCACCTGAAAATGTTATAATTGGAGCAAGAGTTGCTCTCAACAAACAAAGTTTGGCAGTTGTTGGAGTTCTGCCACCAAGCCTGGACCCGGTGGTCCTGGGCGGTGAGGTTATAGAAAAACCAGAAAAGAGTTATGAGGACATCGGCGGACTGGATGAGCAGATCCGGGAAATCCGCGAAGCAGTGGAAGACCCATTACTGAAACCAGAGCTCTATGAGAAGGTGGGAATTGAGCCACCCAAGGGTGTACTTCTGGTTGGCCCTCCCGGCACTGGAAAAACCCTCCTGGCCAAAGCTGTTGCCCATGAAACAAATGCCACGTTCATTCGTTTTGTTGGTTCCGAACTTGTGCAGAAATATATTGGCGAGGGCGCTCGCCTGGTTCGGGAACTATTTGATATGGCTCGGGACAAAGCTCCCACAATTGTATTCATTGACGAATTAGACTCTGTAGGCGCAAAGAGACTGGAAGTTGCAACTTCCGGTGACCGAGAGGTTCAGAGAACCCTGATGCAATTACTTGCAGAGCTTGATGGGTTTGATGCAATCGAGAATGTAAAAATCATCGGCGCAACAAACCGTCCAGATATTCTTGATGATGCTCTTTTGCGTCCTGGCAGATTCGACAGAATAATCGAAATTCCTGTGCCCAATTACGAGGCTAGAAAAGCAATTTTCAATATACATTCCAGCAAAATGAGCGTTGCCAAAAATGTTGATTTCGAGAAGCTTGCTGCCAATACCGAGGGCGTCAGTGGCGCAGACATAAAAGCAATTTGTACAGAAGCTGGCATGTTTGCAATTCGCGAGAACAGGACCCGTGTCAAAATGCTGGACTTCACAATGGCAATCGACAAGGTCACAGTTGTGGATGTTGATGGAGAGCATGAAGGTGGCCAGATGTTTGCCTAATATTTCTTAATTGACGAAAGTCGATTACGAAATATTAGAATTGGAGAATGCTTCATAAGCTTCAATTTAGATATGCATTCACCGATTGCTTAGAAATTACTGTGAGCAGTATAGCATTTGAATTTGCTATTATTTGTTATCATGCTATAGTCGAATGCTTTGCATTCAACGTTTTGTTGTATTGGAAACAGGAATCTCCTTCTCTATAACAAAGGCCCCAATATAGTCACAATTATTGCAGTGATACTTGTAGCCAGTTACCAATCCTGCCTCATAATACATGTCAGCAGAACCACAATGGGGACAAGTTATGACCTTCATAGTATCCTAATTTTGATTATTCATATTTAAGTCTTTGTCAAAATTAGGTGAGACGCAGATTTGAGGAGCATGATGTGATATCAATTTCAAATTTGCGGTGTATATTATCTTTTACTATGTTAAAAAGTTAATCGCCGGATGTGGAGTGGTGTGGATTTATCTACATAATTTAACTTAATTGTATTTCCTATAAATAATCTTTAATAGTTTTTTATTCAATTATTATGTTTACGATTGGGGAAGAATAATGGAAGATATAAATTTCAAGAATGATATTTCTTCCATGCTAGAGGTTGAAGTTGGATTCAAGGGGAGATTTATTCTAGAACAGCAATGTCAACGCATGGAGATTGACTCAAAAAGCATCAGCAATGATGACCTGAAGGAACTTTCTGATGGAATACATCAGGCATTAACTGGTTTTGTAGGGCCTCGAAAAGCGGAAATGGCCCACGCTGGTCTTTTGGAGTATGTTAATGCTGTGGATAATATTAAAAAATCCTACAATAATTCATTATGTCTGGCCAAGTCTTATGTTGTCCTGGGAGACAAACAGTATTATATCAAAAGATTTGATGAATCAATGAGGGCTTATCGCAAGGCTCAGGACGTATTGGTTG
>DAOVXH010000174.1 GCA_030636255.1 Methanomassiliicoccales archaeon | reverse complement strand
TATTTTGATGCTGACAAGGTTCACCACAAGTCCAAGAATGGCAACTATCATCATCTCGAATCCAAGAACATCCTGTGGATTCAGCAGCCGTTCTATTGCATCAATTATGATTATTATTACCACTATTATCAAAAATATTCCATTGACAAAGGCGGCTAGTATCTCGGCGCGATAGAGTCCAAAGGTTCTGTGATGACATGGCGGTTTTGTAGCAATTATTATGGCGACCAGGGCCAGCATTATGGCAAAGCTGTGTGTGAACATATGCCATCCATCGCTGATAAGTGCAATGCTATTGGCCAGATAGCCTCCGATAAACTCAACTATCATCACCGAAATTGTTATGGTGAGCGAGAGAAGTAACTTTTTTCGGTTAACCTGCCTGAATTCGAAAATATGGCTATCATGCTCCTCGCCCATGATTCATTATAAGTCAGGATATGGTAATAATGTTTTCTCCTAAATTGAAATATCAATCATTTTCACTTGTGGGCTCCTTTTTCAACCACAGTCCCCACATTGATGCAAATATCAGGGCCAGTGCCCCAATGCCCAGAATGGTAATTGTCTCAATAAGCGCATCCCTGGAGATAAGCAGTACAAGGCAATAAGCTGCAATACCAAATCCTAATGCCAGATGAATAAATTTCATTCACTCACTGATAACCCTTGTGGCAGTGAACCCGCCCTTTCCATAAAGCAATGTGAAGAAGTCCGGTGAATGCTCCGTGGAACGCATTTTCACAACCCTGATGCGGCGCTGGATGTTTACATCACTGACCTTTTCCATCTTCAGATGTATTATGCCATCAGACAGGAAATCCTCGCCAAGCTGGGCATATGTATCCGAGCTAGCACTCATTTCCGATAAAATGAGGCAGGTAATTTTCATCTCCCTAAGCCATTCAAAGAAGTGGAAAAGCTCGCTGCGTGGATGGGTGAACTCTGCCAACATTGTCAGCACTGGCATGGAATCAATGCACAGTATAGAATAATCAATATTTTCCTTGAGATTATTGGCATATGTCTTGAATATCTGCATCCAGGACTGTTGCCCTAATTTTTCTAAATTCTTGCGAATAAGCGCCAGGTCCACAATGCTAAGATCATTTCCCACAGATTCCAGGTCCATGCCCATTTCGTCCATCTGCTGGATTAAACTTTCACGGCCCTGCTCCAGTGTGATGTAACATGCTATGTGATTCTCATTCTTCACATTGTGATACATCATATTGAATGCAATGGAACTCTTGAATGTACCTGGCTCTCCAGCCAGCATAACTACATGTCCCTCGGGAATTCCTCCACCCATTACCTTGTCCAGTCCCTGAATATATGTCTTAACGCGCTTTATCTCTGCCATTACCTCACCCAAAACCAATATGCCAGTTGAAGGTTATAAAATTTCCCCAGAGAGGTGTTGTGCAAATTTCTCATAGCCTGCCAGAGCATCATGAATAGATGAAATGGAAACCCATTCATCAGCACCATGCCAGTTCTCCCCGTATGGACCGAAAACAATAACTGGCATATGCTTGGCAAAGGCATTGTAATCTCCAACAGATTTTCCATAGGTCACCTGGCTGCCAATAATATCACAAAATTCTTTGGTCAGGCCAGAATTTTCAGTTAGATAAGGTTCCAAGAATGGAGTCTGGCGCTGGGGCAAGAGTGAAATATCAAAGCTTGCAGGGCTGTTCAGTTTCATAACTGCCTTTTTCAGGTCATCCAGCATATTTTCCTTTGTCTCGCCAATTACATAATGCCTGTCAATTTTCATTTGAGCAAAATCAGGAACAGAAAGAGTCTTGGTTCTTCCCTGGAACTCCAGAATGCATAGTGTGCCAGGAGATAGTTGAGGATGCTCCAGCAATGGCAATTCCTTCAATTTGCCAACCAATTTACTGGCCTCTGTAATTGCATTTACTCCTTCCTGTGGCTTTGCACCATGGGCACTGGATCCCCTGACATCAACCTGGAAAACAACTCTACCACGGCATCCCATCATCAGGGTGCCGTTTGAAGGCTCGGGAATAAGGCATAAATCTGCTTTAATGCCATTATTAATCATTGTGAATGCGCCGGTGGAATCACCCTCTTCATCCACAGTCCCTGCAAAAATAATATTGATATTGTCCAGCTTGGCCAGTGCTTCGAATGCCTTCAGTCCAATAGCAATACCGGATTGCATATCTGCACTGCCAAGGCCATATAATTTATCACCATCAATAACTGGCTCCAAGGGTTCCTTGGTCCAACCCTTGCATATTTCCACTGTGTCCAGATGCCCATTAATAAGTATGGTTGGATTTGATGGATTGTGAATACTTCTGGCAATGACATTGTTTCCATGACCGGGAACTGGCTGAAGTTCCACTTCTGCCCCAGGAATATTTTCCAGACAGGAAGCAATATAATTTTCAATTTCAGTTGTCTGACCAATCTGGCTGGGTATTGAAATTAGCTTTTTGGTCAAGTCAATAATATCCATTTATTTCCCCCTGGCAGTTTTAACAATAGCCAATAAGGTATCATCATCTATCAAGGTTCCGTCCTGGGCCTTGTCCTTCACCATTGTCACAACCTTCTCAAGTTCATGTTCCATTAGCCCTATGTCCATACTTCCCAGCTTGTTCATAATTGCCACCCTGCCACTGTGCTTGCCCAGAATGAACTCTCGCTGGCGGCCAATAATTTCTGGCTGAACGCATTCGTATGTAAGCGGGTTTGAAAGGATAGCTGCCACATGAATTCCAGATTCATGCCTGAAGGCATTCTCACCGGTCCAGGGCTGATTAGGAGCAATTGGAACACCGGAATACTGGCTCACTTTTTTGCAGACCTCATTTATCCTTGAAATATCAATGCCAGTATCAATTTCATAAAGAGTCTCAAGGGTAATTGCAAGCTGTTCTGTTGACACGTTTCCGGCCCTCTCGCCGATGCCATTTATAGTTGTAGCAACAGCAGTCGCACCGTTCTCCATGCTGACAAGTGCATTGGCCAGTCCCAGTCCAAAATCATTGTGCAGATGAACCGAGAAGGGCAAATCAAATGAGCTGGATAATTTCTTGACGAGAACTCCAAGGGCAGATGGCATTATACAACCAGTAGTATCTGCAATACCAATTCTCATGGCTCCAGCATCCACTGCCAGCCGGAATATTTCTTGAAGGTAGGCAATATCGGTTCTGGTACTATCCTCGGTACTGAAACTGAATTTAAGACCATGAGCTTTGGCATAATCAAATGCGTCTATAACCTTGGCCAGCTGCTCTTCCCTTGTCATCATGTACTTGTATTTCAAATGCAGTTCAGAAGTTGCAGTAAAAAGCATGACCATGTCCACATCACAATCCAGGGCAGCATCAATATCTGCTCTGCAGGTCCTAGAAAGGGCAAGGATGTCTGATTTTAAGCCCAATTTGGCAATTTCTTTTACTGCTTGCCTTTCGACTTCCGATACTGCTGGAAATCCTGCTTCGATTTGTGGAACACCTATTTTGGCTAACATTTCAGCAATTTCAAGTTTCTCTGTTTTTCTAAAAGAGACCCTTGACATCTGCTCTCCATCACGTAATGTGGAATCATAAATGGTTACCCTGGAGGGCAATGAAAGGTTAGCCAGTACATCCTTGTTGAAATGTGATAATGCCTTATTTTCCATTGATGGCAGATTGTATTCCTGTATTTTACATCTCCTCTAGTCTCAGCATTTATTATTGTTTTATCCT
>DAOVXH010000056.1 GCA_030636255.1 Methanomassiliicoccales archaeon | reverse complement strand
TGGCCCATGTTGAAGCTGGATTGCGGTCATTCAATATGGCTATGCCTGAAGAGGTGAACCGCCGCTTAACTGATCACATTTCCAAGTTATTATTCTGCCCTACCCAGACAGCGGTGGACAACCTGCACAATGAGGGAATTCGCCAGGGAATTCATGTTGTAGGGGATGTGATGTACGACGCTGCAATGGAATACAGCCAGCTTGAGACTGATATTCTTCAGCGAAACAATCTAACAACTGACAACTACCTTCTGCTTACTGTCCACCGTCCAGCAAATACCGATAATACTCAAAATCTGAAAAATATTTTTGGGGCACTGGATGGCCAGAACGTGATATTTCCGGCACATCCAAGAACCGTTAACATCATGAAAGAAAAAGGCATCCAGCTTCCTGAGGGAATTCAGTTGATTGCGCCAGTAAATTATGTGGAATCTCTGGCACTGGTGAAGAATGCCAGCAAGCTTCTGACAGACTCCGGGGGCATGCAGAAGGAGGCATATTTCTTTGGAACTCCTTGTATTACACTTCGAGAAGAAACTGAATGGGTTGAGACAATCGAGTTAGGGTGGAATATTTTGACTGGAGCTAATCCTGAGAAGATTAAAGACGCTGTGAAAAATTTCGCGCCTTCCGGCCAGCGACCGGAAGTTTATGGCGATGGAAAAGCCTGCCAGAAGATTGTTCAAATCATGGAAAATCATTAAGTATTGCCCTCCGGTAAGGTGGCTTGGATTTACTGGGTAACTGGTGAGTCCAGCAAGGAGATATAATGTACGATAGAGAGATGCACACGATAAAGTGCTCAGATTGTGGAAAGGAATCAGAAGTTCCTTTCAAGCCAGATGGCGACAGGCCAGTATATTGCAAAGATTGCTACGCAAAACACAGGCCACCAAAGAGATATTAATTAATTTTTCATGATTAATAGAATCTTAAATGATGATTGGGTGAATGCCCAATCATTCCCTTTACCCCAATACATAATTTTCATTATTTGGTTGCGATGAAGGCCAGATAGTTTTTTATTATGATAGAAGAATCTCAAGTTGGGAAATAAATGGATGCCAGGAAGAGAATGAACAACCTTGTTAAGCAAACTCATACCCTATTTGCATTTGCATTCATGCTCAACCTTGTTTTGCTTCTAGGCCTGTGTCTTGATGCTGCAACCTTTTCTATAAATCTTTCAGGAGATGGTATCTCTAGTTTTTTTCTGGTTCACATAATTTTCTGTCTGCTAAATTCATTATCCGCATTCTTGGGAGCATTAGTAATTTCACGAAAGGTTAGGCATATTTTGGAAATTCAGTTGGCCCTAGCAACTTCTTCTCTAATCTTTTATTTTATAGCACTGCCGAATATCATAGATCTCTACTTTGGAAGGTCACCAGCATTTGGGTTCATTTTGTATCTTATATTGGTTCCAGTATTTTTCATTTGGAATGATAAGTTCAAGGCGAGATATAACAGAATAATCAAAATGAGTTTTGAGGAGACTAATTAGTTTACTCATACCCAGTCTTAGTGCCTGCTTCGCTGATGGTTAGATAGGTTTTTATCAATGAATTCTTTTACTAGGTATTGGAGGAAGAGGAGACAATGGCTAATACTGAAATTGAGCATCAAAAAGTTGATTTTTATGAAGACGAATATGATGTGGCGTATTCTGAGAAGCCGAGTTTCAATTCATATAAACCTCTTTTAGCTGGCAATATAATGTTCATTTCAGGCATGACAGCTATTTATCCAATATTCTCTGGTTTCTTCAGCAGTGATTTATTTTGTTTATCGTTCACAGCTGTTTTTTCTGTGATTTTAATCATAACTATTGTTGCAGGTTTATGTGCCATACAAAAAATAAGACACAGATTCGCATTATTTGGAGCAGTTTTAACTTTTGCTATGCCTATAAATGTGGCTGCATTCTTGGATTCTTTAGGAATTTACAATATATCGGTTTATGTAGCTTTACTTGTTGCAATTCCAATTATTACGATTTATCTTCTTGTAACGTCTGATGATGAGTTCACAAGTTAAAAATTACTCGTAGCCTGTTTTGTCATCATAAAAGTCAGAGTTCCAGTAATGGTATGGACTGGAGGCCTTCTGTGCTCCTGTCATATCGGAGGCCACGCCGCGCTGGTATGAGCCGTATTTGTCCTTTATCTGTTCTTCAATGGATTTGCTTCGCGTCAGTGCTTCTTTCACATGCTCTGGCTCTATGAGGTCGAGGTTTTTACGGATTGCTATATCTCCGGCAGTCCTTATGAGACCGCCCAGCTCCCTGAGTCTGAGAGTAAGGGACTTTTCCATCTTGTCAAGGGTAAGGGCCCTGCGCCTTGCTTCTTCAATGATTGCCAGTACTGTGTCCTTGCTGGCCTCAGGAATTTTTTTGTCCATTCTTATCTCCTGGGCTATGAACTGTGCCAATTTTAATTGATTTTGCTCATTGTCTTCCATTGCCACGTCCACTAATACTTCGTATCCTGAACCGATAATTCTTGACCTCAGCGGTGAAAGAACATATTCCAAATCCTGAATATTACATGCGCCTACAAAAATGAAGTTACATGGAACATTGTCCACACGTACGCTGGCCCCGGCGGATTGCGGGTTACGGCCAGTTATTGGGAATCTGCGTTCCTGCATTGCAGTGAGAATGTATCTCTGATAGTGACCAAGATGGGGTAATTCATCAACAAACAGAACACCCTGATGGGCCTCGTGAATTGCTCCAGGAACAACCCTCTCATATGGCGGCGTTCCAAGATGTGGGTGCGAACCGTAGGGGTCATGACGTACGTCTCCCAGTAATTCTGTTGGGCTTGCGCCAGTGCTCATTATAAATGATTTTCTATCAACCGGAACAATTGTCTTGGATGGACTTATCTTCTCCATCTCCCTGCGCTTTTCCAGTGTCTTCTGGTCAAGGACCATTACCATCTCACCGGCACGCTCGTAAACAACAACCTCTTCCTTTCCGTATCTTTTTCGAGTTGTTGTGACCTGCTCCTTGTCGCTGAGCTGGCCAAGTGTTACTTCAAGCATGCCGCCTAAAAGGTCTCCGAAGGGATTGTCAACACTTCCGCTTCTCTGGGCACTCTTTGGCTTGCTGCATTTGGTGCATAATCTGTCCTTTGGGCTGGAGTATGTTCCACAGTTCACACATTTGTACCCAAGACGTTCAGCAACATTCACTGGCACTGCCTTTGGGTCAATTAATTCGCCCTCTGCATCTTCCTGTATTTCAGTCTCACTTTCCACCTGCTTGCGGTTCAGAACCTGAACAAAAGGTCTCTCTGGATTCTGAGGATTATGAACTACACGAATCTCTTCTGAAGGTGCAGGTAGATGAAGGGCCAGTGCCTGTGCTATCATTGATTTACCGGTTCCAGGAGGGCCAACAAGAAGTATATGTCTATGTTGGCTTGCTGCGATTGACGCCAGGTCTACCGCCTCATCCTGGCCGATAACTCTCTTCAGGGGATCCTGTGGAATGATTATGTCTCTGGTGGTCTTCATATCATCTATATTGAAGCCTTTGTCTGCGCTTAGGAACGCCTTTTCCACTCCAGTTTCCCCGGTTATTGTTATTTTCATCACCTGTTTACTCGAAGTCTGCCTTTGTCAGGGCCTCTAGACCATCAGGGAACTTTGAAACCTTTCCCATTTTTGATGCAACTAGTGTTCCTATGCCCATATTGCTGGATATGTCCAGAAGGCGCTGTGTTATTATTCCGTCAAAGACCACTGCCTTGATGCCCTGGGTTCCGTCCTGTCCCTTAAGCGACTCTGCAAGGTCCTTAACAGGCATCTCTGCGATTACTGCATTTGCCTCTGATATGAGCCTGGCCTTGGACTTGCCTGCAACTTCATTGAACATGTCTCTGAACATCATATGCTCGTCTGAAAGCTTGGGTGCTGGTTTGGCTGGCTTCACAGGTTTTGGCTCGGCCTTTGGAGGCTTATCCTTTGGCCGTTCTTTTCTGTCCTTTCTGCTATCCTTGTCCTTTCTTGACTTGAAGTCGCTCTTTTCCTTCCTGCCATTGGATTGCGGCTGGCTTCCACCATTTTCCTCAATAAGCTCATTGAACTGATCTGCCATTACCTTGTGCCTGAGTGCCTTCATTATCTGCTTGCTGGTGAGCTCTTCCACTTCTTTGCCTTTTGGTGCTCTGGCCAGGAAGTCAATCTCACAGGTCTGCATTAGCTCTTTCAGAACAAGTTCTCCGCCTCTGTCTCCATCCAGGAAAGCTGTCACGGTCTTCTGCTTTGAAAGTTCAATTATTGTGTTTGGGATATTTGTTCCCTCCACTGCAATTGAGTTCTTTATTCCTGCTTTCAGAAGGTTAAGCACGTCATTCCGGCCTTCCACCACAATGATTGCATCAGAATTGGATACATTTGGTCCTGCTGGCAGATGTTCCTGGCCGTAGGAGAGAATCTCATGGACCTGAACTGCTTCTTTCACTGAGTCCGCAATATTTCCAGATACATTTTTTGATTCTTCCAGCATTTCAGCCAGAAGTTCCTTGGCCCTGTCAACAATAAGGTCTCTTTTTCGGACTCTAACGTCCTCTATGCTGATAATCTTGACCTTTGCCTTGCAGGGTCCAACCCTGTCAATTGTTTCAAGGGCTGATGCCAGTATGGCTGTTTCCACAGAGTCCAGGCCAGATGGTATTTCTACTACACCATCGGACTTGCCCTTCTGGGAATTGACATTCACTTCTATTCTTCCTATTCTTCCTCCCTTCTGGAGGTCCCTGAGGTCCAGCTCTTCGCCGAGCAGACCTTCTGTCTGTCCGAAAATGGCTCCTACCACATCGGGTTTTTCAACAACGCCATCTGCGTTTATATTAGCCTTAATCATGTATTTTGTTGTGTTTGGATCTAAGTTCATGTTATCACCTGTTTCATTTTTTTTAGTTGTCTATGTGTTCGAGTTATTACTCTGTGCATGTCAAAATTATAATTAACCTATCTAAATTGCATTCACTCGCCAATCTTTACTGGCTCTTCCTAATATAATATCCGGCCTTTGGTTCTTTCCAGGCCATTTTTTTTGATTCTGATATGATATTTTATGATGCAATTTGAAAGTTGATATATTTTGATTTATCTGCAAGGATATACTAAGGATTGGTCTATTTATATCTTTCTATGAAAATAAACATTCGAAATAAACCTATAATATTCATCTATCCAGTGCTTCTAAAATCAATAACTTTAAGTATTGCATCTTGTATTGCCTCATGTGGTCAATATGGTTAACACAGTAAAACCGCTATCAATGCTGAGTAAGAATCTAAACAAGCCAGTCATGGTTGAACTCAAGGGAAACAAGGGTTATAGGGGAACCCTTGACGGCTTCGATCCCCACATGAACATAGTCCTCAAGAATGCAGAGGAAATGGAAGGTGGAGAAGTTAAGAGGAAGCTGGATCTGGCCATCGTAAGGGGAGACAACGTAATTTACATATCACCTTAGGAGCGTGGATAAATGAGTAAGGGCACACCCTCAATGGGAAAAAGATCGTCAGGTAAAACACATATGAGATGCAGGAGATGTGGGAACCATTCCTACCATGTTAGGAAAAAGGTTTGCGCATCATGTGGCTTCGGTGCAACTGCAAAGTTGAGGAATTATAATTGGGCTAAGTCTCATTAAGGTGATCCTTTGAACCTGGACACCTCTGATATTTCTGACAAACCTAAGGAGGCATGCGGTGTCATTGCTATAGTTGCAGATAAGGATGTATCCCCATACATATATTATGGTTTGAGAGCACTCCAGCATAGGGGACAAGAGGCCAGTGGTATTGCCACCTACAAGGGTGAGCTGAAGGTGAAAAAAGGCCCAGGCCTGGTTGCTGATGTTTTTAAATCCGAGGACATGGAAAAACTGCCTGGTAAGGTGGGAATTGGTCATGTTTATTATTCTATTAAAGTTTCAAAGCCGGAAAATGCTCAGCCCCAGTTCTTGAGGACTGGAGTGGGCGATATAGCTATTGCCCATAATGGAATTCTTGTAAATTCTCAGCAATTGGTTGACAAGCTGAAAAAGGCAGGCAAACATTTTATTCATGAATCAGAAGAAGAGGCTGTTATAATGATGTTGGCCGACGAGATAAGGTCAATAGATGATATTCCCCGGGCAATCAAAAATGTATGCAAGGAACTTATCGGTTCCTATGCTTTCAGTCTAATGATAAATGACAGAGCCTTTGTGCTCAGAGACCCATATGGTATTCGTCCATTATGTTTGGGCAAGTTCAAGGATGGAAGTGGTTATGTTGCAGCTTCTGAATCTGTTGCACTGGATATTGTCGGTGCTGATTTTGTTCGAGATGTCATGCCAGGCGAGGCCGTTGAACTAACCAAGGACGGCTTCAAGTCCCATAATATAGGGCCTGCAATGAGCCGTGCCCATTGCTTCTTTGAATGGGTTTACTTTGCCAGGGCAGATTCCATAATAGACAAGGTCAGTGTTTATGAGGCCAGGAAGCGTATTGGATGGAGACTGGCAAAAGAATCTCCGGTGATTGCTGATGTGGTTATGCCAATCCCTGACTCGGGGAGAGGTCATGCCTATGGATTCTCTCTTGGCTCTGGAATAAAGATGAATGAAGGGCTAATGAAAAACAGGTATATTCATAGAACTTTCATAATGCCAAATCAGGATGCCAGGGATATCAGCGTAAGGGAAAAAGTAAACCCGGTAAGGGCAGTTGTTGAGGGCAAGCGTGTGGTAATAGTTGATGATTCCATTGTCAGAGGAACAACAATGAAGCGCATTGTCAAGATGCTCCGGGAAGGCGGGGCAACCGAGGTCCATGTGAGGATTGGTTCGCCACCGCTAATTGCACCATGCTATCTTGGAATTGACATGACCGATAGGGACCAATTCATTGCCAGCGATAGGTCCATCGAGGACATTAGAGAAGTAATAAATTCTGATAGTCTGGCCTATATCTCTGTAGATGGTCTGGTCGAGGCCCTGAACATGGAGAGGGATGACCTCTGTCTTGGGTGTGTATCAAGTGAATATCCAGTGAATATTCCAGGCGAGAGAAGGCGTTTCCAGAAGACTTTAGAAGGTTTTGTGTAAACTACCAGCCCCTAGGAACTGGTATTTTTGGATTAACAGGATAGTTGCCAGTTCTTTTGTGACTGTATGTTTACCATATGTTAGTCGCACACCTGAATTATCGAAACTAGAAGTTCCGATTTCATATTCTTAGATACGTACGTGTATGCGACAGGTAGTCCTATAATATGTTAATTATTTATGGTATAATCTTTAAAAAAAAGCAATAGCGTTTAATCGAATCATGCTACGTGTTAGCACGCGCCTACGAAAAAGGATTTAAACGCCATCTCCTATACCCATTCGGAGGGATGCACTATGTGTCCGGATGTGCTACTATTTACAAAACCAGAATGCGAAAAATGTGACTATGTCAAAGAGAAGATTCCAGAGAATCTGGATATCCAAATAATGGATATGACAACCAGAGAAGGTATGGCCCACGCAGCCTACCATGAACTTCTTGAGAAATATACCCCTATACTCGTTGTTGGAGACGAGGTTGTTGAAGGTGCCATAAAAATAAAAAACAAGATGAAAGAGATTTCCACTAAGTAATTTCTCACTTTACTAACAGCAATAGTTTTATTCAACTTCCAGCTATGGGCTTATTGATGTCCGGAAAAATATGCCTGGGTATAGAGGGCACCGCCCATACGTTCGGAGTAGGAATCGTTGATGATTCAGCCAATGTGCTGGCCAATGAATGGTCCATGTATGTTCCAGAAGAAGGTGGGATTCATCCGAGAGAGGCAGCCAATCACCATACCGAGCATGCTGGTCAGATAATAAAACAAGCAATGGAAAATGCCAATATCTCCAGGGATGACATATCACTTATTGCATTCTCCCAGGGCCCTGGGCTCGGCCCCTGCCTGAGAACCGCTGCAACTGCTGCCAGGGCATTATCATTGTCTCTGAATGTGCCAATTGTCGGAGTAAATCACTGTATAGCTCATCTGGAGATTGGAAGGGCTGTCTGTGACTGTCCAGACCCGGTTTTGCTCTATGTGTCAGGTGGAAATACCCAGGTCATTTCCTATGCCAATGGTCGCTATCGTGTGTTCGGCGAAACTTTGGATATTGGTCTGGGAAACATGCTGGACAAATATGGCAGAGAGAGAGGGATGCCCTTTCCTGCTGGACCGGAGATAGAAAAGCTGGCAAAGCATGGAAGTACGCTAATGGAACTCCCATATTCTGTTAAGGGAATGGACGTGTCATTCTCCGGGCTACTTACTGCTGCACTGAACCAGCCAGGCACACTGGAAGATATTTCGTATTCTATTCAGGAAACTGCCTTTTCAATGCTTGTGGAGGTCACTGAACGTGCAATGGCCCACCTTGGTAAGGCCCAGGTTTTACTTGGAGGAGGGGTTGTGCGCAATAAACGACTTGTGGAAATGGTTGAGATTATGTGCCAGGAAAGAGGCGCAGAGTCCTTTGTTCCGCCGCCGTCCCTGTGCTCGGACAATGGAGCAATGATTGCCTGGACCGGGCTGGTCATGAACAATGCTGGAATCTCCATGTCCCTGGAACAGACAAATATTAATCAGAAGTTTCGGACAGATGATGTTGAAATTACTTGGATTTAATTTACAAAAGTGTTTATTTCGGTGTTTCAACAATAATATTTTGGATAATATAGTGGAAATAATTATATACAAAAAACATCTATAAGTATATATATGAATGGTTTGGGGAGAAACCTGACTGAGAAAGAGAGGAGCACCTACTGTGCACTTGTAAAAAATCCTACAATGAATGATCGCGAGTTATCTGAAATAACTGGCATCAACCTTTCTACAATAACAGCAATACGGAGACGTCTGGAAAGTTCTGAATATTATTCCAAGGTCCGAATTCCAATGGTCCAGTATATTGGAGCAGAACTTCTTACCATTGCATACGGAGAGCTGGACAATACAATATCCAGAAAAAAGAGAGATGAACTTTGTGATAAATACGCAAAAGAGCATAACAATTCATTCCTGTTTATCACATCAGATGATTTTGGAATACTAATGACCATTTCCAAGAACTATACCGAGGTCAAGAAGGATGTTGATGAACTTCAACATTTCCTGAGCACCAACAAGATGCTTGGAGGGAAATCATGGCAATATGTAATGTTCCCATTCGAGGTATCCAGTCTGATAAACTACTTTGATTTCTCTTATGCTTTGAATCTTCTGGTCTGCAATGTACCTTACAAGGTTCCAGAAATAGATCTAAAGTACAAGAAGTTCGAACCACGAACATTAACCAACAAGGAAAAAGCAGCATTAATCGGCCTGGTGGAGAATCCATCTCTTCCTGACAATGCAATAGCCAAGAAAGTTGACGTATCAAGGTAAACACTATCCAATATGCGCCAGAGATTTAATGATGAAGGTCTTATCCATGAGGTCAATATTCCA
>DAOVXH010000146.1 GCA_030636255.1 Methanomassiliicoccales archaeon | reverse complement strand
TGGCCATTCATTTGCACCCTTGAAGTAATAGACACCCACGGCAGATTCATCGGACATTCCATTTATCATGCCAATGGCAGCATCCTTGGCCACTCTGAGATAGGTTCTTCCTGAGCCATCCGAACAAATTCTATCCATCATGGAAGGTGAATTGTCAATAACTATTCCAACCAAAACATCAGAAGGCTCACCAAACAGTCCAGTGCCTTCTTCCATGAAATATGAGTTTGGATAGCTGTGGGCTATTCTGGAGGTATTGACAGTACCATAGGTCATGCTCCAGTCCCAATCTGACATTATGTCTGTGTGAACATTGGAATGTTCAGAATAGTAGTTCAGTGGGCTTTCCCCGTTAATGTTTATTATGGTGGAACCGTGGCTCCACTTGGAATCACCACTTTCCATATCATCCCAGAAGAAGTAAACATAGGTCTGGAAGCTGATATTATTATTGAACCATTCAAACACTTCTGCCTCTTCATTTACTGGATCAACTATGAAGCTGATTGTTCTGAGTCCAGCAAAGAGTGGCCTCCAGATTATCTCGGCACTGGTGAAATTGCCTGGTGATACAGAAATGGAATCTGCACCTATCTGGGTATCACCGTCCATAAATCTCACAAGAACATTTGCATCTTCTGCTCCCACATTGTGAACCCTGGCCCTGACAACGTATGCCTCGCCAATCTGAGGGTGTTCATCTGATACAAAATAATCCTGCTCGGTTATTCTGACTTCTTTTCTCTCATCTGGCTTGTCGAACCAGCGCAGTACCATGTATGTCAGTTCATCTGTTGCATTGTCTCCTTCTATGTAATAAGAATCTGCTCCGTATAAAGTGCTGAAGTTAAAGGCGCAGGATAATCCTTTGTAACTATCTTCGAAGGCTATTGCACTGTACTTGTCAGTCTGGTAATCCTGGTAGAACACACCTTCTGCGCCTGGCAATGGTGTGAGTATGTCTGTTAGTGGATTACTGGCAATGGAATAGTTCATACCATGAGATATATTGGATTCATCAACCCCTCTCAGGGTTCCGGATATGCCGGCATCAGGCACCAGCATGGTGGAATCAATTCCCATGAGGGTTGTGAAATTGCTTGCAGCTACAAGACTCCATACATCGCTGCCAATGAGCCACACCCTTCCGCCGAAATTCAGTACATAATCTTCCAGACTTAGGCTGTCCTGGGCAGTAAGTCCTCCCACTGATTCTCCGGTTACCCAGATTACTGCGCTGTAATTGCTGAGCACACTTGTGGTTGGTCCGTGTTTTGTTGCCTCAACTACGTGTGTTGTGTTTGTTCCATTGACAGACTCGTATGTATAACCAAGCCTTCCCAATGAATCTGTAACAAAGGCAGTGTCATTGTACAAAGTGCCATTATTGTTCAAGCTGGCATCATCATCTACAACCATGATTCTGAACTCCACGAATACTTCTCCAGAAGAAACATATGATGGAACCTGATTGTTTCCTTCATTTGTCTCAGATATGAAATTGTCCGGGTCAACATACCATTTCAGTACATGGGTTCCCAGGGAACTTGCAGTCCAGTTTGTGCAGATATAGGCTGTTCCACCCATTCCAGGTACAAATATGTCACGAATGAATGTTTCCATAACTGGCACATCATCAAGGAAGAGCACTGCCTCTGTTGTGAGATTCTCTATTCCATTATTTCTGATAATAGCGTCCACCATGACATTCTGATTGTAGAACACGAACTCTGGATTGATATTCTGTTCTGATATTGCCAAATCATTTCCAAAGATTACCGAAATATTACCCAGCCACAATATTGTCTTGTATGCAACCTGGGTCTGGTCTGATGTCTTCTGAATCCTGGAGAATTCCCAGGGACTGAAAACGATTCTGGAATCAAGCGCCACATTCTCGTAATTGATTGTGTCTCCTCGAATTGGCGGATTCGCAGAACTTGAATCCTTGAAGGTTACCTCTGCCCCGGGTCCCGGGTCAACAAAATAACTGTTATTATATTCTGGCACCCTGTCAATTATTGGAATGAACTTGCTTTCCCAGTCATCACTTATTGGGTTGCCATCAACTCCTCTAAGTGGGTCGGTGGGGCCTGCTGCCGAGCTTATGAGCGCCGAGGCCTTCATTACATTTTGAAAGAATGAATCCGGAACTGAAGCATCGTCATTCAGATATTGGCCAATGAGCCATAGACTTCCTGTTCTGCCTCTTCCAATATCATCGTTCAGGAACGAGGTGATATTCTGCTGGTCTTTTGCAGTGAGTGTATATTTTTTCTCATAACCAGTCATCCATATTACAACATCATAGTCCATGAGCTTTGTCTCACCGAACTCGTATCCAGGGCCATCATTATTTCGTCCAACTGTGTAAAGGTCATACTGGAAATTACATGAATCCAGAGATGAGCGCATATAGCTCACAGTGTCCAAAGGTGTTAGGTCCGAGACATGATTATCATCGTCTACAAGCAGAATGGTTGGCATCACCGTTATCAGGGTTTCATTGTGATTGTCACTGAGATCTGCATCTGCAGCACCCACTGGTCGAACCTCCACTCTTATTGTATGATTGCCACCGGAATTTGCTTCCCATGATATAGTTTTCATCACCTGGTCTGGATAATCTGAAATCGTGAAGTTCTCGCTATCTATCAGTGTCCTCTGGGTGCCGATGACATCAAAGAAGTCCATTATGCCGTGGCACCAGCCACCATGATTTTTGACGGTTGCAGATATAAGAATGGTCTGGCCATTTATGGGGTTTGGTGTACTCACTTCAATGTCATATCCTCTTATAACCAGATTTGGCTGACCTCCAAGGTCCTGGCCCACAGCAACTCTGCCTGAACCGATACTTTCCACACCCTCCAAATCCTGGGCACGCACTATTGCCATATGGTAGCCAATAGGCACCTGGATCTGAACTGGTCCCATTATTGGGCCACCTCTGAAGACGCCATCGCCATCCGGGTCAGTCATATTGATATGTGTATATGTAGCATTTATTGATGATAAATCCATATAAACCGAAGTGACGTCCAAATCCCCATCAGGATCATAGACCTCTGCAAAGACATAAAACTCCCGGCCATAATCTATTGGGTCTGACCTAAGGGTACGGATGTCTGAGTCAGCTCTAATTTTTGTTATGATTGGCCCGAACTCATTCTTTGCACCCTGAATACTGGCAGTCCAGACCAATGCGTTCCTCTCCAGATCCATAATCATAACACCAATGTTGGAATCCTCGTTTATCATGGTACTGTTCCTGCGAAGGGTCCATCTTTCCCCGGTGTCCCAGTTATCATCACCATTATCATTGCCTCTATGGCCTGGCACATTTTCTCCCAGTCCATAATTTACAGCATCAAGAACCCCCTGGGTGTCCAGGGAGTAGGTGTAATGATCAATGGTCAAGACCATAACTGTCCACATACCCACCATCTGTTGACCTCCGGTATTGGTTATATGAATGTATGATCCCAGATATGCCCCGGTAATATTTTCCCAGGGCTCCACCGTGGCCTGGAAGTCCGAGAAAATATTATCTCCTGGCGCAGGGAACTGGTCCACCATCAAGATGACACCGGAAAAAAGAACTACCGTTATTGACAGTGTTAGAATTGTTCCGATAACTTCGGAAACACCGCCACGGTCCCACAAAATCTTTCTGTTCAGTTTTTTCATGTGATTCCCCCTATGTCAGAATGGTCTCCCCGTAAACTATTACATCATCCACCCAGAATCCACCGAATCCGGGATCCAGGTTTTGACCAAAAATTGGATCATTATTGCTGTGTAGATAAGCATCATGACCGTTTGTGGCCATTCTGAATCTTATTTGTATGGCATTTCCTGAGAAGCTGGTTAGGTCTATGTTAATCCTAGTCAAAGAGTCCAGGCCGACCCAGTAACTATCTGCTATGGGGTCACCAGAATCACAGAGACCGGTGTATGCCTTTCCATCTCCATCATAGTCATCCTCAGCATCATCACCAGTTCCAGAAATATTCCATCCTGACCTCACACCAAGATTAACAGCTTCCCATGTTACTCCATTGTCTTTTGTAATCTCAACTCTGAAACCATCTGGTGGTGCGCCGCTCTGATAGTTTAGATTGAACTTCACATAGGCGCTGATATAGGCATTCTTGGCATTTGTAAGGTCAATTGGCGTTGTCATTAGATAATTGTCAATACCTGGTTTTACCAATCCAGTATCCGGGTCAACATTGGACCAGGAGTAATTGCCACTATGTGCGTCTGCTGTAGTATAATTCCATATGTCCTGTGTGCTTGAGTCAGGGTTAATAGAATTGGACCTGGAAACAGTAACACGCACATCATCAATGTACCAGCCATATCCTGTTCCTTCGCCCCATTGGATATAATTGAACTTGACCCTTACCTCGTCCCTGTCTGCTTCAGGCACATAATTGAGCAGGTTCACCTGAATATAGTCCCAGCCAAATGTTCCTCTGGCACTAACTCCGTTCCAGCACCAGTATACTCTGGTTCCAAAGTCATCCTCCACCCAGTCAGACGAGTTCAAATTGCCTGTATAAGCATTGGATGGTGTGATATATTTCCAGTCCCAGTCATTTGTCGGGTCTAAATCACCGTCACTGTCTATGGTATCGTCCCTGTATCCCACCTGAAGGAAAGCTCCATTGAGTCCAGTCAACAGACTGTACTTGTGCCAGAAGCTTAGCTTCGCACTCTCCAGATTACTCAGATCCATTGTTTGCGTGACTGCGGTTTTGTTGATATTTATGGTGTCAGTAGCACGGCCTAATGCAGACCAGTTGACTCCAACGCCTCCGCCTCCTGCTCCAGTTGTGGCAAATACCCATATATCCCCAATAACTGGCGCATTGTATGGGTCAGACACAACAACATACCAGAAGTAGATGGTGTCCGGTTCCAGTGACTGGGAAAGGCTA
>DAOVXH010000050.1 GCA_030636255.1 Methanomassiliicoccales archaeon | reverse complement strand
GATTGGGTTCAGATTGGAGATGGTAATACTGGCGAGGTCATTTCCCAGGGACTTGCACTGACCAGCCTCAAGACCAGGAGCGGAGACATCATCGACCTTCCAAACGACACAATTCTCAATAGCAAGATCCACAACTTCACAAAACTTGGCGGAACAATGGTGCGCCTGGCTCTAAAATTGGAGACCCAGTTATCTCATGATAATGTGGAGCTTCTTCTGATACATGCAGCAAAGGGCCTTGACCAGTCTGAAGACGTTGAATCTGACCTGGCCAGCCTTTCAGTTACAATCCTGAACATGGACTCCCAGGGTGTCGAGTACAAGATAAACATCTGGAGAAAGGACCCAATAACAACAGAAACCGCCATCTCTGACTTCCTCAAACGATTTCATGACCTTTCCAGAGAGAAGAACATAAAGGTTATTGGCACCAGGATTATTAAATAATCAGTTTTTCTTAATCTTTCTAACCATGAGAATAGGTTTCTTGATATTCTTTGCCAGATTGTCCTGAAGGTTTCCGAAGGCAAAGGCCGGATGCTCCCATTCCTGGCCTGCGCCCAATACCACCAGATCATAGTTATTGGATTCCGCAATTATTGCATTTTCAATGGAATCTGCCTTTATGACCTTGACCTCATGGGGAATGTCATGGGTGTGACAGAGTTCTGAAAGCTGTTTTGCATATTCCTTCTCTTTGGCCAAATTCTCATCAGTCTGGCTGGCACTGAATATAGTAATCTCGGATTCATCACGCTTGGCAATGAGAATCGCATATCCTGTTGCATAGCTGGAATGCCATTCCGGTGTTGAGACCACCAGAATTTTATTGATGCTTTTACCAAGGCCAGTTGTCTTCATTACAACAGTATCACATTCTGCACCCTGAATGAGCTTGTCAATGGTGGTTCCCAAGATTCTGCCTTCTCCGCCAATGCCTTTCCATCCAAGTATCAGGAGGTTCACGTTCTCCTCTTTGATGGTGTTCTTTATTGATGTAGAAGCAGCATGGGAAATCATAACTGTGCCACGGGATTTTACCAACTCTCGTTCACTGCCCTTTTTCAGCTTTTCCACCAGTTTGATGTATGGGGCCGTATCCTTAAATTTCATGGAGCTCAGTGGTGTGCCAGGCGGCAATTCTATCACAGTGGCAACATTGATGTCTGCATCCTCCACCCGGCCAACAAGGGCTGCGAATTCCACCAGTGGCTTCTGGTTCTCCCTGACTACTGGCACTAAAATTTTGTACTTCTTGTCTTCTGGCCTCTCTATAAGGGTCTCAACAAATCCCTTCTTCTCAACCTCATCCTTGCTTATTGATTCTATCTCTTTCTTGCCGCCGTAGAAATAATAGGTTACCAGGCCTACTGAAATCCAGGCAATGGCAATGAACCAGGCAGTTTGAAACTCTTCCCAGAGCGAAGCAGCAAGTATGAACAGTGAAATGATTCCAACTATTGGAATGAGTGGGAAATAGGGCATCAGATAATGTCTTTTTATGTCTGGCCTTTTGATTCTAAGCGATATCACTGAAAAATTTACAAGGAAGAAAAGCATAAGGAACATTATAGAGGCAGATGCAGCAATCTCTTCTATTGGCAATATCAAGGTCATGACTATGATTATAACGCCGCTCATGATGATTGCAACATGTGGCGTATGGGTTTTCTTATGTAATTTTCCAAAGCTCTTGGGCAAGGCCTCATCCCTTCCCATGGCAAAAGACACTCTGGAAGACGAAAATAGTGTTGAATTCACTGCTGCCAGTGTTCCGAGAATTACACCAACTCCAATCAAAATCATGCCACCTGGCAAGGTCAACCCTGCCACTTCGGCCACAACATCCTCTCCACCTATGAGACTCTGGCCTGTGAGAGGGTCTACTCCTGTGCCAATAAGGTTCCAGTCCAGAACCCCCACGCACACTGCAGCCACAAGTATGAAAATAAATGTGGATATGAGTATGCATAGCCAGGTTGCCCGTGGCACGTTCTTCAATGGGTCCTTACATTCTTCCCCGCACTGCGCAATAATCTCGAAACCTTCGTAAATAATGAATGTGAAACCCATGGCAATGAAAATTGAAGCCGAGCCATTGGGTGCCGGATTTGAAACAACATCCCCTACATTGCCGCTACCAAGGCCCTGTGAAATATAATACAGTCCAGCTATTATGAAAACAACAATAATTGCCAACAGAACCAAGGTGATGTAAATTCCTGAGCGGCCAGTTTCTTTTGTTCCCCGGTAATTGATGTATATGAATACAATACATACCACCACAGCCAGTGCTTTTATTATGATATCAGAATTGGGGTAAATTGTTCCAGCGGGGTCCAATATCCAGAATATTCCTTTTCCAAACCCAAGAACATAAAAGCTTGTCACAATGCAATGCCCGAACCAGGACATCCATCCAGCCAGGAAACCGAATGGTTGAGGCAATCCCTCTTTCACCCATAGATAACCCCCTCCAGTATCAGGAAAAGCACTACTGAGCTCGGCAAATGTCACTGCAGTGAAAATAACAACTATGAAATTCATAACAAGGACCAGGACCAGGCCGGGGCCGGCAATCTCTATGCCAAAGCCAACAAGGAGAAAAATTGTAGAGCCAAGGGTAGGGCCAAGCCCAATCATCAAGACCTCCCACATGCCCAGGTCGCGCTCAAGCTTGACCTCAACACCGCAAGTGTTTCCCTCACCGACCACGCAGGCCGAATCGTCTGCCATGAGAATGGTGAATTGAGAATTGGTATTTTAGTATATCTACAAATGAGAATGTTTATTTTGGGATGAGAAATGGGGCGACTTGGCTGGAGTTACGTTTACTCAAGGATGAAAGATGGGCCGACCATGCGAGCAGCAAACAGACTCGCTTCGCTCACTAGTTTGCTGGCTGCGTTCAAAACAAGTTTTGAACTGGCCATTTTTTTACTAATTAATAAGTGATTATAATAAGAAAAATGGGCCCAAGGAGATTTGAACTCCCGACCTCCCGGTTTCTTTCGTGTTGTCATTTTACTGGCAACACGCTATCAGCCGGGCGCTCCAACCTGTCTAAGCTATGGGCCCTTGTTACGCATGAATTCTTTGGTTGGGCGATTGGCATATCAGTTATTCGATTTAAACATTCTCATCTATACTCAAGAAAAATCATCTCCAACCGAACATATTAGTACACTCCCTCTAATCCAGCCCCGAGAGAAAGCCGGGGGAATCCCATTTTGTTTCACGATAAACAAAATGCAACTCCCTCTCATTCGCAAAGCAAGCTTTGCTCAATCCCAGGGGAAGTGGGTCTTATGGAAGCAATGGAAGAACTACCAGCACTGCTAGTCGTACTAATAGCAATATCACTATTCTCAGTGAGCTTTGCTCACGCAACCACATCCTGGGCTGATGATAGGGAATACCTTGACCTTCAGGAAGATTGCCGAACCTTTACAGGAATGGTTCGTTCCTCGGAAACTTTTTGCGGAGACTATGATACTGGCTATTTTGATATTTCCAGAATTCAAAACACATCCTGGCCCGCCCTCTTGAATGAATTTAATTCAACGCTTCTTGGTTTCCATTACCGGGTGAGCATTCAGCCAATCGGAGAAAACAATTCCATAACATTCCAGACATCGGAAATCCTTGACATATCCAATGTGGCAACCTATCACACCTGCGCCAATATTCTGGAAAATGGAACCGTCACTGGAGCCAGACTGACTGTCAGCATTTGGAGGCTGTCCGAATGATTCGGGATTCTCTTGGTCAAACGGCTCTGATTGATGCAATTATTTTCATGATTCTCATGTCCCTGGCATCTGGAATTATCCTTGGTTTTGGCGGAGATGCTGCCATCCAACAGTCGGAAATGGAAGGTATTCAACAATACTCTCATGACTTCGCAGATACCCTGCTGTCCATGGAAGTGGGGGAACACCCTAGACCTATTTCTGAAATCTTATGTGACCAGGCGATTATCAAACAATCAAATTTCACAGCCATGAACGAGACAATCCTTGAGGCAGGAAATTTGCTTGTACGGCCGGGGCTGGCTTATGCTATTTCTTACCAGGATAATCTAATCTCAAGCCATGCTGATTTTACAGAGGAATTGCCAGATGAAATATATGCCAGCCAGAGATTGTACAATATCAATGGAAAACAGGTTGATATTATTGTGTTTGTGTGGGTGATAGAATGAGACTGGTCGATGACGACCGAGCAAGAGTTCCATTTGCCATTGTTGGTGCATTGATAATCATGCTTTCCATATTCAGTACAGCATATCTGGGGAGCATACAGCATCAGGATGCCAGCCAGAGAATAATAGGTGCCGAGCTAAGTCGTCAGAAGGCCGCACTTAGGCAGGCGGAGGACACCATTTCCACCGAAGGATATTACATAGCCAGTAAATCTGTGTTGATTGCCACCCAATTCCTATGTAATCAGAGCTTACTGGACAAGGTATTTCAGGAAAATTATTCTACCTATCTGGAAGATAAATTTCCATACTTCAACGATCCATATTCTGTGGAAGTTCGTGACTTCGGAGCCAGCATATTTCTAGAGGAACAAAATCTGCATGACCTTGTCCCATCTGACGAAAGAAATTCCAGCAATATTACACTGACAGACCAGAATGGTACATCAATCACCGAGACAATGGAAGTGCTTGACACCAGTTCCAGCCAGGAATTTAATGAGACAAGCGCCTTGGCCAGATATGTTATTGTTGGGTATGGCAATTGCACAGTAAAGAACACCCGCACAGGGTCGGTAATGGAAGCCCCAATATCTTTCGAAAAAAGCATTGATACTCCATTTCCCCTGATGAACTCCAAGATGCTGGCACTTGAAAGCCAATGTGATAACAATGTAATGGGTATTGGCAGAATAGTCAAGTATGTGCTTACCACCATTGCCCAGTTCAGAGTGCTGGAAGGTTATGGTTCAGGTCTTGATGAGTCCCCTGGTAACACAAGCCAGATAATCAATAACCATGACATAGAAATGGCTGTAAACCTTGCTGTGATCCTTGAAACTGCCAGATTGTTCAGGGACTATGATGAAAGCGCCATTGAAAATGCCGAACTTTCTTCATTACTGGAAAACTACGTGACCACCGGAACCCTGGATCCTGGAGATATTGTGGCATTGCACATGGATATTGGGGAACACCAGCTGCCTGTGGATATGATGCTGGCCCAGGCATTGAATGCCATTGCAGACCAGTTCATTCTAAAGTACCTGGATTATCTTGGCATAACAGACATTGCAAATGCAGTTTACAGCACCTGTCAAAAAGTAGGCCAGTTGATTGAGGACGTAGGAAATTCCCTAAGCAACTTCATTTTCGGGAGCGATGGCGAAAATCGTGATGGAATGCAGCAGGTAATGGACTGGATAGAAGAAATTACATCTTATATCACATGGCCACCACAGTTTGTTTCGATTAATGGCGTATTACCTGGAGATTATGGAGATTCTACCGACCTGGCTGTTCTGGACATTCTTCAGCCTGTGAGCAATGTCTATCAATACAATGCAACATGCATCCAGCTTATTTCCGAGACACTCGAGCCAATCACAGACACAGATGGCCAGGAAATCGGGTTCACACATATTATGAGCCTTAAAAATTTCAATGTTTCTGCCACAACAAGGCCAAGCTCTGCCACATCATATTCAGGATATTTGGTTGACTTTCAGCCTTCAAGCATTACCCGCCAGTCGCCTGAAGTGGAAGCATTATGGACTCAATTCTACAATGATTTCTATGCCGACCAGGAGGACGTAATTTACAGCACCATTCGGGATGCAGTAAAGAACATGACACTTGAGATGGCCAGCCTGATTTCCATGTTTATCAATCAGGCGGACTTGAGCCTGGCAGAATATGATGATGGAAAATATGCAATTGACCCAAAGGATGAAATTTCAATACTTCAGAGCATCAGCCACATGGTGGACGATGTCATGCAGGAAACAATGGAACATCTCCATAACAATCAAGCGGTTTTGGGCACTATGCTTAACTCCCTGACAGATAAACAGAGCCAGTTAATCATAAATCTCATGGAGTTTGTTTCCCAAAACTATGATATACTGGCCAACAAGGACTATTGCATGGCATCTGGCCTGCAATCTCTTGCCAATTCCATATTGCTAAATTCCACCACCTCTGTGACATCTAATGGCACAATCTCTGCCAACTATTCCGAGTATAATAGTGTGGGGATATCCCGTGGCTTCACAGATGATTCTCCAGTAATATATCATTGCAACCAGTATCCTGAAATTGGAGCAGTGTCCCGGGCAATATACGAAGAGAAAAGAAGCCTCATGGCCGTTCAGTATGAGGATCATCTGAGCAATTCCTATTCAAAATTGAAGAACTCGGAGGTTAATTGGGAATATTTTGGTAGTTTGGACAACGGTTTGTTCATCAAGGAGCTTGAGAAGGCAGTCCAGGCCCAGAAAGATAATGCACTTCAGAAATTCATTGGTAATGAACCTGATAGCCTGATAAACATGGCCGGTAAAATGGTTGCAAAAGTTCTTGAGAATATCGTCTGGAGCGGTGAAGTGTCCAATACCCAGTACTGCCCGGAGATAGTGTATTCAGATGGTGAAAAAGTACCCTTCGACCTCTATGAAGGGCAGAATGATTCTGCAAATATATGGTATGAATACTTCTCCATAAGCCAGTCATTAGAATCGCTTGACATATCAATCTATGAACCTTCAGGGGTCCATTACACCGACGCCATTACCTTCAATAATCGGCCATTTGAGACATCCTGGATGATAAACATAGAAGCAGATTTGAATGTAGATTGCACCAGCAGTTCAAGGCCATATATCGGAAATGCCAGTCATGAACCAGCAGTACTGAAAAAGGCAATGGAACTTGACCTGAAAATTCCCATTCTCGTATATTCGGGCTGGAACCTTCAGGGAATTGAATATGCCGGAACAGGTGACCTCGCCGATGATATTGGCAAAGCATTGGACATGATTAAGGACTTCTTTGGCTGGGTCTGGGACACCCTTGCTGGCCCTATTAATTGGATAATTGACCAGATAATGAAGGTCGTGGAATTCTTCCAGGACATAATCGGCACCCTGCTGGGCTATGCCTCGGAGATAATGAACATAATCACCGACATAATGGGCTATCTTGTGGAACTGGCTCAGGACTTTCTCAGAGATATTGCGGATTGGGTTTTTGATGGAATTGTTGGCTGGATACTTGAACAATTACCAGATAATGTATGGTTCACATTCAGCATGTTTGGTTTTGATTTCAATGTGACATTTGCGGCCATGAGCGCATTAGATGCTGCAGAGGCAGGTGAAGGAGCAACACTCATGAACATTCAGACCGAAGGCCAGATACTTGGAGCTGGCTTTGATGTTGGAATAGAGCTGTGCATGCTTTCGGATGAGGTGGCAGAGGCAGTTGGTATTGACTATGACCTTCTGCTATCAAGCCAGGTTCAGATTAAGGGATTCACATTGGACACAAAAATTGACCCGTTCATGGTGACCCAGGAACATCTGGTTGAATGCACAGGAGGGGGTGCTGGCTGGGGCCTTGAACTGGTGGTTCCGGAAATAGAAAGCTATGATTCGGTGCAATATTCCCTGCATGATATTCCAGGGGTTGGTGCGGCCCTGTCAAACATTCCAATTCCGCCGCTTGGAGTAAAGGCATCCATAAATGCTGGACTTGAGATAGTCTACACTCTCAGAGGCCTCGAGGCCGAACATATTGTAATCAATGAAGTTGAGCTGAACCCAAGAGGCCGGACCGAAGGTAATCAATGGGTGGAATTATACAATCCAACAGAAATGCCAGTCCTGGTCGAAGATTGGAACCTGACATCTCCCACAAACAATGTATCTTATTCTTTCCCAGAAGGAATGACCATAGACCCTGGAGGCTATTACATTGCAGAGTTCACAAATGATACTCTGCTGCAGGAAGACACCATCCTGAAGCTTTTTGATGGCTCTGGTACTGTCATTGATTTCACAATTGCCCTTTCAGATGATGATTCACTGGGCAGCCAGGATACCTGGCAGCGGTCGCCTAATGGGGCTAATTTGACAATGGCAGGTGAGTGGATTTTCAATAGTTCTACCAAGTACTCGGAAAATATTGGAGTGGACCTTGACTTCAAGCAAATAGCCTGGAACCTCATAAAGGGAGCATTCAATACAACCTGGCAGGACCTGAAAGACCAGCTTGAGCTTAGTCTGGATTTCATTGTGAAGCTTGTCACACAATTCATTCAAAGATTTATCGAGGATGTTCTTCGGGTTGTGGAGAGGTCGGTAGTCGAAACATCCCTATTTCTGGATGTCCAGCTAACTGACATGACAGGTTCTGGAGGCGGAGGCATCACACTGAGCTTTGTCATTGAAGGAGGCGACACATTAGCACAGATTCTCAGGTGGATTATTGATTCTGTTGCAACCTTCCTGGCAAATTTCGGCAAACCAACTCAACCGAGCCAGTATCCAAAATTATCCCCAGAAGTTCCAGAGCATTTGTTCATCCGACTGGACTTTTACGGAATGGTTCAGGTGCCCAAAATGGTGAAACAAGCAGTTCAGAACGACCAGGACATGGATCCCATAAAGTTAGCCGGAAGAATCGAAGCCAATATCCCGGCCCTGGCCCAACTAACCGGCAGAGAAATGGGACAATGGAGAATAAATTTCGGAGTCTATGTTGAAGAAATGCCAGCCGACATTGCAGACCCACTTTTCGGCACCGGGGATGCTACGCCGGATGTTTGGCTGTTCAAGGGGACTGTTTATGAATGTTAGAACATCAAATCGCTTTCTTTCATAAGTTCCAACATCATATCAATGAAGGGTCTCAAATTGCCTTCCATTTGGGCTTCTTGAAGTGCTTTATAATATCTGTTTTTTTCTTTGTTTGGTATGTTCACCATTGGGTAACCATTTTTGTGCAAAATGAAGTTCATTAAAATTCTTCCAACCCTGCCATTGCCATCAATGAATGGATGCACTATTTCAAATCCCACATGAAAATATATTGCAGCGACTAGTGGATGAGCTTTTTTCTTATTTTTTGAATACCATGTTAAAAGGTCTCTCATGTAATTTTGAACCTCTTTTGGTGGTGGAGGAGTCCAATCCAAGCCCCTGATAAAAACCTGGACTGTTCTGTAGCTTCCAATCTGATTCATGTATTTTTCATCAGTTGTGTCCTTCATTGTCAGTGAATGAAGTTCGCAAATGAATTTGCGTGAAATGCCTTCATCATAGTCCAGCATGAAATCAAATGCCTTTTTGTGTCCAATAATTTCGTTTATTTCTCTTAGGGTCTTGCCTGTTGGACTAGCATCATCAAAAAGTAGGCTTCCAGCTTCCTGTAGCGTAAGAGTATTTCCTTCAATTGATGTGGAATCATGTGTGAAAAGTGTGATAAAAGTCTCATAGCGATTGTTTTTTGTTATTTCTGGCTCTTGAGCATATTTCTGCTTTATTGAATCCAATAATGCTATATCTTCATCTGACAGCAGGCTATCAAGAATTCCAAGCTCCCTGTCAGCATCCAGTTCTGCTTTTGCAAGCTCTTCTTCACTGAGGTCAGTTCCCAAAAATATTCTTTTCTTGGTTACTTTTTTCCCATCTCTGACTGAACGTGCCCTGTAATAGTGATTTTTATTGCCCCTTTTCTGAACTTCAGTGTATGCCACAATACTTTATATGTCTACAACAGATATAAAACTTTGGTTGGTGTAGACATACATATTCAAAAAAATAAAGTGGAGTGGGCGAGATTTGAACTCGCGGCCTCTTCCAATTTGGAAGCCTAGCCTTTTGCCAAACAGATGCCAAGGAAGCGATCTACCGAGCTGATCCACCACCCCATGGTGAAGGGCCAGTACCGAAGTGCTGGCCATTCTAGCGCCGCCTTG
>DAOVXH010000090.1 GCA_030636255.1 Methanomassiliicoccales archaeon | reverse complement strand
CTGGTTATGGAACCCTCAATGATGGCTATGTCATAGTCATCTGAATGTTCTTTCATGGCCTCTCTGAAGGAAACAATATCCACCAGTTTGAGCACATCTATTATTGACTCCTCGAGATTAACTATCTGAAGCTGGCAGCCCTCACAGCTGGCAAAGTCAAAGAATGCTACTTTTGGTTTCATGAGAACGCCTCCGGTACATCCTTAAGGTCTTTGTAATTGAAGACTGGCCCATCCTTGCAGACATATATTCCGTTCATCTGGCAGTGACCACATTTGCCGACTCCGCATTTCATGCGCCTTTCCAGAGAGACAATTATGTTTTCTTCTGGCATGCCCATGTTCAGAAGGTCCTTGTTGACGAACTTGTAGAATATAGGAGGCCCGATTACGACAGCGTAAGTGTTCTGGGGGTCGAAGGTGACCATAGGCATTATCGTAGTAATGACTCCAATCTGCCCATCCCATGATTCACCCTCTGTGCAGGTATCCACTGTCTTGTGCATGACCACATCGTCCCTTGCCTCCCACTGTGCTACTTCGTCCTTGAACAGGACAAGGCTTGGGTTTCTGCATCCATATAGTATCCAGACATTTCCGTAGTCCGACCTATTGTTTAGGACATAATTTATCAGAGAACGCATTGGTACTATTCCCAGTCCGCCTCCGATGAAAATTATGTTCTTGCCTTTCATATCCTCTGTGTCAAAGCCGTTCCCGAATGGTCCGCGTATGCCCACCTTATCGCCTTCTTTCATTGTATGCAATTTGTTGGTCACATCACCGGCCTTCCTCACAACTATATCAAAGGAAATGCCTCCTGGAGCAGAGCTCACCGATATAGGCGCTTCTCCTGTCCCAAATAGGGAAATTTCAATGAACTGGCCTGGCTTATGTCCAAGGGGTTGGCCACTGTCCAGAGTGATTTCAAATAAGGTTTCGTCTTCTGTCAGCTTCACAACCCTCTTCAGTGTGGCTGGTTCTGGCATATGCAATGACGTATGCTTATCAGATTCCTCAATGGTCTTGATTTCCAAACTAACAGAATGAGGGTCTGCATCCTTCTCCATGATAGGGTGCTGGGATGCTTCAGATAGCTTATTGAAAAGATTAACAGGGTCTGCTATATCAGGCACACATTGGCTGGAACATCTGCCGCAGCCAACACAGGCCACAAATCCCAAACGGTCTGGAAGGTATTTTCCCTTCCTGTGGAATCTATGTCTATATCTGTCCTCAATGTCATCCCTGAATACCTCGCCACCTGCAACCTCTGTGAACTGTCTCAACAAGCAGCCGTCCCAGGTTCTCATCCTCTCACCGGTTGACAGGTCAAGGTTAAGATCGTCCTGAACATCGTAGCAGAAACAAGTGGGACATACCAAAGTACATGAGCCGCAAGCCAGACATTTATCTGACATCTCTTTCCATACACTACTTTCAAAATTCTTCTCCAGAAGGTCATGCCAGCCCTTTGGTTTTACTTTTAGTCCACGCAATGCCTTCTCAGACGCTGCATTGCGGATGGCCTGGACCTTCTGTACATCCTCTGGAGATGAGTCGTGAAGGTTTGCTGCATGCCTGAGCAATTGCTCCCCCTCGTGGGTTCCTATCTCCACCATTACCTTGTCACCCAGGTCTGTTATGAACAGGTCGTACCCAGTATCTACCGAGCCTGTGTCCATGCATCCGAAAAATGCCTTCTCGGATACATTCATTACATCAGAACCAATGATGATGGTGTTCTTCCTTCTTCTCAGATAGCTTGTGGAAACATCAGTGTCCAGGAAATAACTGTCCATCTGCCTGATTCCTGTTATATCGTATGGATGCACACCAATTATGACCTTCTTCTTGGGAAATTTCGCCCCCTCCACATGGAAAGGGTGGGAAAGATCGTATGTCATCATGGTCTCGTACTGAGGTAAAAAATACTTCTTTGGCGGAAGTATAGTTACATCGTAGTCCAGTCGCAGTTCCTTTGCAGAGTCAAGGGGACCAAACACGAATTTACTTCCTTTCGCCTTAACGCCTTCAACATCCATTGAATCATCCTGGATAAGCAAGTTGACGAATGCTGAGAAATCCTGTTTTGATATTATTTTCATTCTTTTTCCTCCTGATTACATTATTACCTTCAATGCCTCGAACCTGTTATTTGAATAACGCAGTTCGAAGGGATCTGTACTGTGGTTCACGCCTCTCATTTTGACTACCTGAATATGCCTGGCTGTCTTTGTGGGGCCAATGGGGATCATAGATACCTTGATTATTCCGTCAGCCAGGAAATCTACATCATGTTTGCTGTACTTTGGTGAGTCCTGGGACATCTCAGTAACAAGAACGGTGGTTACGCAGAGTTTTTTCAACCACTTGAAGAAATGGAACAGTTCGTCCCTGGGATCATCCATCTTGAACATCATCTCAAGCACAGGCAATGAATCAATGACTAGCAAGTCGAATCCGATGGCGCCCTTCAGTGTCTCTATCTGTCTCTTGAGGGTCTCAAGGTCCTTGGTACTGACATTCGCGTCATCCACTTTCTCGGCTTGGCTCTTGTCAAGCTTCAGCCATTGTTCTCTGGTTGTGGTTAGGTCATACAAATACAGGTTCTCTGCTGGCTCCCCTATCCCAAGTTTGTTAATGTGGTACATGAAATTGTCCTTGTCCTGTTCAAGTGTTAAGTATAGTCCTTTCGTGTCATTCTGTTTTGTATTCTCGTTCAAAAAGTGGTATGCAACCGTGGATTTCATGGTGCCAGGTGTGCCTGCTAGAAGTATTATGTGTTTATTTGGGACCCCGTCCTCCATCTTCTCATCCAAACCATCTATATGTAATTTATAATTATTTTCCATGCTTTTTCCTCCTCCTTAACAATATTAGATTGATTAATTGGCTGATAATGTATTATATTGTATAAATATTCATTGCACAATCGATAGAAATTATTGATTAATATATTCAAAAATCAAATAGCCAGATAATAATAGAATTAGGAAAATGTTAAAAACCGTTGGTTATAAAAATGCACAACCGGTTTTAATGTTTTAAATTTTTAGATGGATGGCATGCCTCATAAAGTATTGACTACTATATCAAAAAACTAAAATTGAAAGAGACGCCCACCCTTAGATGGGCGTATTATTTTGCTGATTAATCTGCTGGTGTTCCTTCTGCCCATGTGCCTGGCTCATCAGAAACTATGATTCCGAAATTGCCTGCTGTGTCTGGATTATAGCACTTGCTCAGTGTTATGGCCGTATCATTTGTCCATGAGCACATCCCGAACTTCAGAGATATGGAATCGAAGCCATTGATGTTCAGTATTGCAGATACATGTGCTGCGCTCTGTCCAGTAAAGCAGTACACCACTATCTGGCGGTCTGTTGGAAGTGTTGCCAGTGTAGCATCGTCGAAGATTGCTCCTGCGGCTAAATTGACTGCTGTTGGAACATGTCCTGCTGCATAGGCCTCTGCACTTCTAGCACTGATTATGTAAGGGTCATTGGCAGTGTAGCCATCATCCAGGTTATTGAACAGCGCATTGTTGGTAATGTACATTGTCGGCACTGTTGCTATATATCCCTCACAGGCCTGACGGAGTATCTCCCATTCGTCAGAACTTCCTTCGAAGGTAATGCCTATACCAGCTTCACCATCATCGCATTGGCGTGTGGCAGTTGTCATATCACCAGGAGCTGTTCCGCTGCAAGTTGGATTCACCATCTGATGCACAGAGGCGTCAAAGTGTATGGATATGCCAGTATTATTGGTCCAGGAACCCATGCCATGAAGCAAGGTTGTGGCATTGAACCCAAGAACATTCAGCAGGGCAGTCACATGACTGGCTGTCTGTCCAGTGTAGCACACAACAACAACCTGTGTCTCGTCATCTGGCAGAAGTGTCAGGTTCTCTACGCTGAACAGGCTTCTCCAGGGCATATTTACTGCCGTGGGTATGTGACCATTTTCATAGTCTGCTGCCGAGCGGATACTGAGAACGAATGGGTCATTGGTTTCATCTGCATCGCTGAGAAGAGGTTGAAGGGCCGCTGCACTGATGTACCTTGGTCCACCATCCAGATAGGCTTTTGATGCTTCCTTAAGGATTTCAGCGTCTGTCTTGCCAACGATAATGCCATCAGCCATTGTTCCACACTCGGTGCCGATTACCACCTCATAATTATTGCATGCTGTTCCCCTGTTATAGTAGGATGGAGCAACTGTTGCATCTGATGTCCAGCCGGTCATTCCCCATTTCAGGGCAGTGGCATTGTAGCCGTTCATATTGAGAAGGGCAGTTGCCTGGCTGGCTGTGTGTCCAGTGTAGCAGACCACCACAATCTGACGGTCATCATCAGGTAGCTTTGTAAGGTTCTCTTCTGTGAACAGTGTCTTGAAACCAATGTTTACTGCGCCAGCTATGTGGCCTATTGCATACTGGGCCGATGAACGGACACTAAGTATGAACGGGTCATTGTCTGCATTTCCATCGTTAAGGTTGTCCTGTAATGAAGCTGCAGATACTGCCGGCGGCTTTCCAGATGCCATATAATTATTGGCAATTCCTGTGAAGTCTCCAGAATCTGCATCTGCGGTATCTACTGGTGTGGTTGGTACTGGATCATCGCCGCATTGCCTGGTGCCGATATCTCCCCTTGTTCCATCGTTCCAAATGCCTGGCTCAGCGCCAGTAGCATAGGGAAACTCACCGATGGTTGATCTGTCATAGAAGCCAGAAGCCACTGTGGCATTTGTTGTCCAGGAGGCCATTCCCCATTTGAGGCACATTGCATCATACCCAAGGGTATTGAGCATGGCAGTTGTCTGGCTGGCAGTGTGTCCAGTAAAGCAGACCACCACAATTTGCTTGTTGGTTGGCAGCTTGGAAATATTCTCGGAAGTGAAAACACTTGTCCAGGCGATATTGACCGCCCCTGGTATGTGGCCGGATTCATAGGCTGCAGCACTTCTGACACTGAGTATGAATGGGTCATTGCCAGTATATCCATCATTAAGATTGGCGTATAATGCTTCTGCAGTAATCATGGTGTTCTTTCCAGAGGCAAGGAATTCATTGGTCGCTGTCAGGATACTCCCTGGTTCGGATGTATCCAAATCACCTTCTGTGGCATCCGAGGTCTGCATGGAAAACACAATGGTTCCCATTAGCAGAATACAGACAATCAATATAGTCATGATTTTGTCTTTCTTTATCATAATATTCACCTCCTGCGGCCTATAAAGCCGTCAGCCTCCCTGTCTTTTCATTCCATTTAACGAACACATACCAGAGAGTGAGAATCAGTAGCATCAAGCATATTGAACCACCATATCCAAATGTGTCAGGTAAGAACATCTGTTCTTGCATGCTGGCAGGCAGCATATCCAGGAATGCTGGTTTGATGTATTCAGCTGTCAATGGCAGGGATATAACAAGCCCAACTAGAGCCAGCCATAATTTTACATGTCCCTCACCGGCTCTCCACGTAGAGCCCACGGTGCAGCCTCCTGCAATGGTCATTCCCAGGCCAAATATGACTCCGCCAACTATTGCCGGAACCCAGAAATTAAAAGCAACCATAGAGAACGGGTCACCGATGCCCAATATCTTGATTAAAGTAAAGCCGAACATACCGACTAGTATGCCAGCAATAAGTCCCTGGGTAGGCTCTGAATCGCCAGTCAAAAAGGTTTCCCTTAGTGTTCGCACAATGCAAAACCTTGAGCGCTGGAGAACAAAACCAATCATAAGACCGATTAGTACGAAGCCAATGAGAACCTGTTCTGTTGCACCATCATAAAGGAACATCAGTGCTGCTCCAATGGCCAGAACTATGACTCCAGCCAGGGGTTGTAAAGAACTTCCCTTAGTCTTTGCTGCAAGGAAGGTACATGATTTACCGGAACTTAAGCCGGGATGATTTTCCATTTCCCATAGCAGATATTTCACTGCTATGAACACACCGATGAACAGACATAGCACAAATACCAGGGCCCCACCGGACAATGCTGGCCAACCGCTGTAGAATTGGCCAATGGTACATCCCATGCCGATTATGGCACCGATGCCCATCAATATTCCGCCTAGCAGTCCCTTGGCCATCTCGCCTTTGGGTGGTACCCTGACGGCAAATTCCTTGGCCATAAGCGATGCACCCATTGCACCAATAAGCATGGTGATAGAGAGCATACCATATCTATTGTCAAGTAGACTGGTTACACCATTTGGCGCTGAGTTTGTAAGGCCGATACCTACTATGTCGAACATATTCTGACCCCAGCTTAAAATTCCTCCGCTGGAGCCCCATGGAGATATTATCATGTATAGACCGATGCTCAGAACAGAGAGTATGATACACCCCAACCACATGGCCCAGGACTTGCCGAATAATGTTGCATAGAGTTCATCAAAAATACCCTTTTCCTGGGGTTCCACAACTACTTCTGGTGTGGGCTCTACTGGCATTACTTCTGCCTTCTCCTCCACTGTTGCATTATTTTCAGATTCAATTTCTTCATTTGACACTTTATTTCCTCCTGATAAATCTAATTCAAGATGATTCAAGCCTTTCGGATGTAGAATATGTTGGCACCATCTTCATCGGCGGTTCCAAGGAGCTGGTTGCCAGTCTTGCTACACCATTTGGGAACATCTTCCTTTGAGCCCGGGTCTGTTCCAATCATTTGCAATACCTTGCCAGATGGCATTTTCTTCATTGCCTTTGCAAGTTTGATTATAGGCATGGGACATGACAGTCCCTTGCAATCTAGTGTTTCATCAAATTCCATTTTTTCACCTACTATTATTTATTTAAAATGAGAAAGAAAGAACTGCTCCTTGTGCCTCCACATAGAAAGTGGTTGCTCCACAGACCTCGACCTCCTCTATCAGATCCTCTTCCTTCATGTCATTCGCTGGCAGACCCAGTTCGCACATTAGCAGTCTGCCATCCAGGGCTGTCACTCCCTCCAATAGGTCGGACATCTCTGGCATTCCCTTGCCTGTCATATTCTCCAAAACACCCTTTTTTAGAGCAGGTGCCGCGTCAGGTGTGAAATACATAATCACATCATCTCCCGAGGCTGCCGCACAGGATGCAAGAATAAATGCAGGGAACATATTCGAGGG
>DAOVXH010000160.1 GCA_030636255.1 Methanomassiliicoccales archaeon | reverse complement strand
ATTCAAGATTATTCCAAATGAAGTTGACCAGAGCACCGTAATAACTGCCAATGCTGTGTTCCCGAAGCTCTATTGGATAGGGTTCAATGACACAACTGAAACAAGCAGAATGGACCAGCAAGTGCCACTTGATTCATGGTACAATTTCACTCTACAGGCAAACTATTCACAGGGATGGACCAATTGTGAGATAGAAGTAACAGCATGGTATGACTGGGGCGTAGCAGGAACAGGTTCCACCTACCCTGCAGAAACCGATAATAATAGAAATCTGGCATTCAAATTATTATATGAACCATTTACCAACACATACTCTATTCAGTATCCAATGGGTGACTTGGAAGTCATTGCAGGAGCAAGTGCAGATGACCAGGATCAGAATGATAATGCTCCATCACCTACGGAAAGCACACATATTGTCAAAATGCCAATATTCCTGGGAGCCCAGGTTAGAAATGCAACTGGAAATGGGTTCTTGGCCCCAGACTCGGAGTTTGACTCGGACAAGAACAATGCCTTGCTGGACATATGGTCATGGGACTTCAATGTTACAGTAAGGGATAGATTGGCTCCAGCAGCATATAACTCAAGCCATGGCGAATTTGGTGTACAAGAAACAGTAGCAATATCAGTTTCAGGAAACCCATCAGTAAACGCACCACCAGGATCTTTCTACAACTTGATGAACAACCCAAGCATCATTACCTATTCCGCGAATACCAATTACTGGTTGAACGTGTCAACTGAGCATCTATGGCTCAATGGAAACGTGCTGAGCGGAGTCAATATTCCAGTTACAGATGTCAGCGTGGCAAATACCAATATTATTGCAGGCCAGCCATACACAGAACTTAATTCAACTGACTGCCCAACTGGAAGGGCATTCGTAGGTGAAGGGCTGGCAAATGGTTGGTGCGTATGGGGCAATCGCTCCGAATTAACACCACATGTGTCTGCACCAGCAAATGGTTCCACTGCTTTCGGACCATGGGGCTCGGATTACAATCTCTACCACAACCCAGCAGCAACTACACAGCTAGATTGGTGGATTACCATACCAGTTAGTAAAGAGGAAGGTGTTTACTGGGCAACAATCACCATAACAATTGATAGTTAATCTTTATAGCAGGGCATTCAATCACCTGCCAATGCCTGAAATTAGCATATCTACCAGTGTTTATCCCACCGAAGATGTGGAAAGAATTAGCAATGCAATTATGAACCTTTTCCCAGATGCAAAGATAGAGATTGAAAGTGACAGACTTATGGCAAGCAGTGATAATCTGGAGTATCTGGTAGAGAAAATTGGCGAACAGCAAATCCGAGACTCAACCAGGAGATTATTAAGAGAGGCAATTAAAAAACCTGGACTGGTTTTTCACATTAACAAGCAGGCTGCCCTGGTTGGAAAGATTAACTTCACTGAAGGAACATCTATTCTCGGAGACATTGATGTTTCAATATCAACCCAGGATCCAGAAGAGCTAATTCAGCAGATGACAGGCAATGAGGAGAACGAATGATAGGATTTTCCTGCCCACCATTGACTGTAAGGCCATTTGACCAGGTTTCCGAGATTGTTATTCCGCATTTTGAGCACTGGGAAATAATTTCCGAGGCTAATCACTGGCTTCCGGATATTCAAAATCAAGTGAAAGAACTTCTGGAGACCACAAACATGAGGTTCAGCATCCACGGGCCTTACAGCGACATTAACCTGGCTGCCTTTGACACAGGAACTCGCAAGCATGCAGTAAAGACATTCCTGGACATCATCGAAATTTGCGGCAATCTGGGAATAGGGCCAGTCACCATTCACCCAGGAGTTATCGGGCCTATACAACACTGGGACCGGTCTCGTGCTCTGAAACATACCAGGAAAAGCCTGGAAGAACTGGCAAGAGAGGCCAGAGACAATTCCATGTTAATTGCACTGGAGAATATGCCTAAGATGAGGTTCACCACCTGCCAAAGTGCCCAGGAAATCGCACAAATGCTTCATGACCTGGACATAGGAATGTGCCTTGATATTGGTCATGCCCATACAACTGACCAGATGACTGAAATCATGGCCTTGAAAGACAGATTTATCAATATTCATGTTCATGACAATATGGGAGACAAGGATGCCCATCTACCCCTTGGCCAGGGCACAGTTGATTTTGAAGTACTGAAAGAACTGGACAATTACAAAGGAAATTTTATCATCGAGTCCAAGCATCCAGAAATAAAAAGCGCACTGGCTAGTAAGAAGTTTCTTGAAAATATTCTTAAATAATACGCCAGATGCCGAATTTCAATTCGAAAGTTTCAAATATCCCTTATATTATACAGTTTTTATAAACAGAGTAAAATAAAGGAGTATCTGGGTAATGAAAGTACTTGTTCTTTGCATAGACCGTGATGATGATCTTGGCCTGAAAACGAAGATAGAGGGGCCAGTCATAGGCAGGCATGAATGCGTTCGAGCTGCATTAGCCCTGGGTCTCGCAGATCCTGAGGATGCAGATACAAATACCATGCTGGCTGCTGTTTCCACCTACGAGGAACTGGTCAAAAAGGGAGTAAATGCTGAAGTGGCAACCATCACCGGAGATGTGAATGTTGGCTATCAATCAGATATGGAACTGACAAGGCAGCTTGAGGAGGCCCTTGAGGTCACAATGGCCACATCGGTTGTACTCATAAGTAATGGTGCAGAAGATGAGTATATCTTCCCAATGGTCTCAAGCAGAATAAAAATTGATTCTGTTAGAAGTATTATTGTGAAGCAGAGCAAGGGCATTGAATCTACATGGTATTTCTTTGTAAAGATACTGAAGGATGCAAAGACTCGGAAGAAAATTATTGCTCCTGTTGGAACCATATTAACTGCTGTTGGCCTTTTACTTTTGATTCCGCTATTTAATGCAATTTACAATGTAGCCAATGGTACAGAGAATGTTCAGGTTATTATTGATGAAATATCATCTAATATTGCTGGAATTATCCTGTTTGTATTTGGAATTTACCTTCTTCAAAACGCATTCAGAATTAGAGAAGCTTACAGGTCAGCGGTCAAGAGAGGTAAGCGCTCAATATACAAGGGCGATGTAACAATTCCGATGTTCATATTCGCTGCAATAATCTTCGTTCTAGGCATTGTTCGGGGATATGAGGCTGTCACCACCCTGGCTACAGCACCCAATGACCATCTTGCCGCACTTGTCTTGTATTTCCTTGACGGTTCATTCTACTGGGTCATGAGCGCGGTTCTTATTTTCGAATCAAGGCGAATGGTCAATGCGCTAATCAGCAGAGAAACCATACCCAGAGGATTCTGGTCCCTCTCAATGTTCATTGTTGCATCTACTTTTTTAGTGTTAGGACTCATCCATTACATGATGTTTTCTTGGAACTTATCAGACAGCAACCAGCTGCAATACATAATGGAGATAGGAATTGGCCTGTCAATAGCCATTGGCGGTGCAATACTCCAGAGACGGGTAAGGTCAGAGACCTGGATATCCAAGGAAGGGTGGAGACGCTAATCCAACCTTTCTTCAAGATGCTTTTTTCCATTTTCAACAGAAGCAGTAAATGGAGTTCCAGAAAAACCAAGGCCAGACAAAAAATCAGGCCACCCTGCATCTTCATGCTTTAGTTTGAAAATTCCTTCTCTCAGCACATTGATGTTCCAGTCATGGGTAACATGAATGTCCAGATGTTTGCCTTCATTGGCAGTTGAGAATTTTTCCCTTAGATAAGCAAGATGTTCTTTCTTTGTGTCCTGGAGCGGCATGAATATCTTGGAATCAACTTTACCGTCAAACCAGGCTCTGATGAACTTATTTCCGAACTTATCTGCCTCTGCAAAACCATCAATAATATCAATCTGGATGTATGATACTCCCAGTAATAATTCAGAATTTATGGAGATAACATTCTTTCCGGTTGCCACAAGGCTTGCCATGATATTTTCAGCAGTCTGCTGGCATCTCTTTACAGGGCTGAAAAATAATCTGTAGGAGTCAAAGTGTTCGGCAATCTCATGGCCAAAATCTGAAGCCTGTTTCATCCCAATATCTGTGAGGCCACAGTTCCAGTAATCGTCTGGCTGGCAAATCTCAAATCTCTGGGCATGGCGTATGACTATTGCAGATTGGCTAGGCAATTTTTCAATGAAATTGAGAACATTTGACATTCAATTGGACAATGCCATTAGCTGTAAAATAATTTGTATCTGACACACACTACTAGAATTTCCTTGTAGAATATATTTTATAAGGATTTACTATTAGCGGTCTGATCAGAATGACTGGACGAGACCATGAAAGTAAAACTTGCAGGATACAAGATT
>DAOVXH010000026.1 GCA_030636255.1 Methanomassiliicoccales archaeon | reverse complement strand
TTTGATTATAAAAATAAGTATGCCATTATTGAATATTTAAAAGAAATATCTGAAGAAAAATATTTTTATCAAATTATTTTAACTCATAATTTTGATTTTTACAGAACTGTGAGAAACAGGATATTAGGTACAGAAAAGTGGAATAATGCATTGATAGCACAAAAAAATAATTCAGATATAAAATTATTGCCTGGAGGAAGTAAAAATGTTATTAGCCCATTTGAAAACTGGAAAGATAATTTAGATAATAATAAGATGATGATATCATCTATTCCATTTGTAAGGAATTTAATTGAATTCAAAGAGGGATGTAGTACCCAGGAATATAACACTTTAACATCTGTGCTTCATATTAAATCAAATTCAGACACAATAAAATTAATAGACATTGAAAAAGTTTTTAACTCATGCTTAAAAGGAGCGGATATGAAACTGGATAAAAATACAAAAGACTTAATAATACAAAACGTAATTTTCACTACAGCGCATGAAATATGCAAGCAAAAATGTGAAGATACAATCGCTCTAGAAAATAAAATTGTTTTATCCATAGCTGCAAGATTGAAAGCAGAATCATATATGTGGGACAAAGTAAAGACAAAAGATGAATTCAGTAAGAATCAAACAGGATTATTATTTGAACGATTTAAAAAAGAATGTTGTGCAGATTCAAATATGCCTGTATTGGAACGCGTGATATTAATGACCCCCGAAAACATTCATTTAAATTCATTTATGTATGAACCTATATTGGATATGTCAGAGGATGAATTACGTCAATTGTACGACGATGTTAAAATAATCAAATAAGAGTTACCAAAAGGTTATAACATCTATTTAGTATTCAATCATGAGAAATTAGGTGGAGAAAGAATTGAATAATATAAAAAAAACATATTTGGCTATTGTAAACGAAGAAAACACATTCTATATTAATGATATCAAACAAGATGAACCAGATATGAGTGAGTTATTTTTGATATACAAATATCCCATTTTGAGAATTGAAAGAGTTGATGGAACAATAATGTCAAAAGATGAGATTATAAAATTAGTCAATGATTTTTTCTGGTGTGTTGAATTTGATGATTATGTAAGATTAGATGTCAATATTCATGGAAGCTACATTGAAATTGAACAAAACAATGATGTTAAACACTGGAGTAAAATAGATGATATCAAAGAATCATTAATAACATGGATGGATAATAATAATGGCCAGTATAAAACAATTAAAAAAATAAGTAATAAAATTGAGATTGGCCAGTTAATATTTGAGAGTGCTGAACGACAAATACTTTTAGCAGATTTTTACGAGGGAGATGAACCTTCAAGTGAAGATTTTATTAAATTAATTAAATCAGCAAAAATAGAACCACCAGTTATAATTTATTCAACAGGCCCACCACCCAAAACTCACGAAGATGAAAAGGAACTATCAAAACAAAAGATTAAGGTTATTACATGGTTCTGTTTTATTGAAGAATTAAATAATGATTATTTTCTCCAAGCTCTTTATGAATATAGAGATATCTCCGCAGGATATCCTCCATTCAATTTTCAGGAATATGGTGATAAATTAGAGTTAGTGTACGAAGCAAAATCTAACAAAGAGAAGAAAGATACATTGGAAGAATTTGCTGGATTCATTATAAATTCTATTCCGAATCTTAGGGTTATTGAAGCACCACTAAGGACGAAAACTGAAGAAATAGATTTATTTGTTGAAAATGAATCAAATGATAGATTTTTGAGAATGGTTGAAAGTCCTCTAGCTATTGAATGTAGAAATTGTGAGGAAAAAGTAGATGCTCCAGATGCCAGAAATTTTACCAATAAAATTGAAAGCTTAGGTATTAAATCATTAGTTATATTTTCAAAATCAGGATTCACTGAGCCCGCATTTAAAATATTCAGAGAAAAAAGAATGAAAGGACAGTTAATTGTTCCAATATCAGGAAAAATGATGAAAGAAAGTTTAGAGTTGAATAGACATCCAATTTTGATGTTTAAAGAAGCATTTTATTCTACGTTTTTATTTTGAGGTAAAAAAATGGTAGCCAGCTTAAATGAAGAGAGATTTCAAGAAATGTTCGACCAAATATCCAAAATGAATGTTAAAACCATAAAAAAATTAGTTGATGGGAGAGGAATGTATGAAATGATTTCTTTCATGATACCAGCAAAGACAAAAGCACTCAATAAAAGATACATAAAAGATTTATTTGAGATTCAAGACACAAGAACTTTAATTTTAATTCTACATCTATACTGGGAACATATAATTAATGCAATAATTAAAGAGGAATTTAAGCATTATAATGAAATTATTGATTTTAGATTTTATCAAAAATTAAAAATATTAAAAGCCAGTAACATACTTGACAATGAATTATTTGGCGATTTAATATGCCTTA
The DNA here is from genome assembly GCA_030636255.1 of Methanomassiliicoccales archaeon. GTDB lineage: Archaea > Thermoplasmatota > Thermoplasmata > SG8-5 > SG8-5 > JAGLQM01. The sequence continues at coordinate 11,247 of DAOVXH010000026.1, read as the reverse complement.
ATGAAATTCGAAATAAATTTGTACACAAATTAAATTATGATGCTTCATTAATTGACATGTCCAAATTTTCAAAATTGAAAGATATTTACAAGAAGAAAAAATACAAACAAAAAAATAATCAAAGAAGGTATAATCACCTATTACTAATGGCATATGGCCAATACTTATTAATGATATATTCTGAAACATTTCCTGTAATATATCGCCTTGATTTGGAGGCATAATAAGAGTTTGGTTACTAAAGCCCCAAATGCTTCCTCAAATACCCGAAAGCAGTCTCACCTTTCTTGGTCTGAAAGCTAATATCATAATTGCTGGGCTGAAAGTCTGGCTTCTCTCTGGTCTTCAAAGCCTGGCAGATAAAATCATGGTCGATTTTTATTGTTACGTCCGGGGTTTCGCTCTGTCCATTAGCAACCGAGGAATTGCCCTTCTTGTCAACCATGAAAGTGATGGTTTCTGATTCTGTGATAAACACCCAGTGCTGCGGTAAGTATGGTTTGATAAAACCGGAAGTTAAGATGCCGCTGAGGTACTTTTTTACTTCACGCTGCACCTCCTGGCAGATTGGCTGGAATATTTCATTGAGGCAGGTCATTTTCTCCGTTTAGCATGGAGATATGCATATATAGATATACTGGCAGAATTAGCATACTCATATCAATAAATGCCATGATAAAAACTAATAATAAATATTTAGAGCAGACCTATTCATTAATCTTCGGGGGTAACATTTATGCCTAGGAAAGAAGAGAAAAAGGAAAAGAAAGAAAAATTGAGCAAAGAGCAAAAAATAGAGAGAAAAAGACAGAGGAAGGAAGGGGAACCATTGCCCATTGAAGAGATTGGAATACCCATCCAGATAGATAATTCTGCCAACTCGAACGCTTTGACAGAACATCAGATTAAGGTCATTGTGGACACCCAGAGCACCATATCGACAGGAGAAATGCATCCAAATGGCGATGATATCAGGTTCGTAGATTCTGACGGAAACACGTATTTATCGTACTGGATAGAGAGTGGGATAAACACCGCCGAGACAAAGATATGGGTAAAGGTTCCGTCAATACCCGGGGCAGTTATGAAAACCATACACATGGAATACGGCCAGGATGACTCCGGCCCCATGTCCAGCGGCCAGGACACGTTCATGCTGTTCGATGATTTCAATGACGGAATCTACACGGACAAATGGACCAATCCACACCCCCAAGGAAACTATTCGGAGTCAGGTGGGCTCATAAAGCTCCAATCGGCAGGATATTGCAGCTTGGACTCGATTAAGCGGTTCACAGGCCCATGTGTTCTGGAAACAAGGGTCCAAAGATTTACTGGCTATGATTACAGGGTTAACATTGTAGAGTACAGCAAGGACAATGAAGTAGAGCTGGGTATCGGAAATTATGGTCGTAACTTTGTCATAAGAAAGAGAGGAGTCGATTTTGGAGGAGAGAAAGTAATGTTCCTGGACGGTTCCAACAATGATTGGAAGGAATACAGTGGCCAATTCTACGGAAACAAATGGAATGTCTACAGGGGGCCAATACTGGAAAACTGGGACAGGAATGATACCGTAGAGTTTGATGCCTCGGCAGATGGTAGAGAGTACTATGCCAGAATATTCACCCATGAGGCCGGAGATTCTGGAGCCAACTGGGACTGGATAAGAGTGCGGAACTTCGCACTACCGGAGCCAACAATCACCATCCAGCAATAATACAAAGCGATAAATCAGTGAAAGGTCATTCGCCCCGATGCGGAAAGAGATTGCCCACTTGCTAACAATCGAGTCCCTGGTGACGCTGGCAGGAACACTAGCAGGTGTTTTCAGCATAGTGTATCTGGTGAATACAGGATTCAGCATCTTCGAGGCCTCGCTGTTCTATTTAATCGGGTTCATCACAGCCAGCATTCTTTGTCTGGTCTTTGCCAGTCGGGGCTTTGGCAGGCCAAAACACTGGATGGCCCTTGGTATGATTGCAGTGAGTGCATTTTACCTGAGCTTCATTATCATGGACGGGCACTGGCTGCTCTTTGTTGCGCCAATATTCTTCGGTGTCTACATTGTATGCTTCTGGGTTCCGTTCAATGTTCTGATGCTCCGAACCACCAGTAAAAAGAATCGTGGGGAACATATCGGCTACTTCTTTCTGGTGTTTCCAGTAATAGGCCTTGCAAGCCCCATTATCGGCGGTTATTTGATTGATGCTCTGGGATACGGCTTTCTGTTCGGATGTGCGTTTATCGCCCTTCTGAGCAATGCTATTTTGATTGCAATAAGCCCTGCAACTGTCTCAAAGCCATTGAAGGGACGGCTGACAATAAAACGAATGAGGCCAAGACTTGCCCTGGGCTTTTTCTTTGAAGGCGGCCAGGAAGGAATATGGTTCACCACAATCCCAATGATCTCCATGATATTTATCCAGGGGGAAAGCAATCTGGGGTATGTTTTTGCACTCTTCGCCCTGGTGGGTGGAATTGCATCCATTATTGTTGCCAGGGTATCAGACAGAAAAGGAAAGCGCCACAAATATGTCCAGAACGCGGCATTACTGGCTGCGCCACTTGTCCTGGGAGTCTCAATGGCCCCTAATCTAACATATTTTCTGGTAATAATCTGCGGGCTATACCTTGTCCAACCAATGATTCCCATACTGCTATTTGCCATGGCCAGTGACAGGATGGAAAAGCAGAAAACATCACTTTCCCTCACAAGAGAAATGCTGCTGAACACCGGCCGGATTCTTGGGGCTGTGCTCTGTGCATTGGTGCTTTTTTCCACAGGAGATGTGAGACTGGCCTATGTGGTTTCAGGAATTATGCTCCTTGGCATAGCATTAACAAAATAATACCGAAATATGAAAAGTATGATTCTAGTGATTAGTATTAAATATCAGTCAGGATTGAGCAGCCATGATAATATGATGAAAAACCACAATTTCTATGGCAGCACAACTGTGGGCGAGCGAGGCCAGATAGTTCTTCCTGCAAAGTTGAGAGACGACCTGGGAATCAATGCCGGCGACAAGCTGCTGGTGCTTAGCAATGGACCGCCTGGCAAGGAAGGTATCATGATTATGAAAGCCGAAGTTCTCAATGACATGGTTGCAATGATGAACCAGCATCTCCAGAGCATAATGGACATGGCCAATGAAGAATCCGAGAGTGAGTAAATGACCGAGGAAATAGCCATCCAGACAAATGAATTGACAAAGAAGTTTGGAGATCTAGTGGCAGTTGACAAGGTATCCTTCGATGTCAAGAAGGGCGAGATATTCGGATTTCTGGGACCAAACGGCGCAGGCAAGACCACCACAATTCGAATGTTGTGTACCCTGACCCGGCCAACTGACGGCACAGCAACAGTTGCGGACCTGGACATAAAAAAAGACGATCATGAGGTAAGGGGGCATATTGGCCTGGTGTCCGAGAAATTGATAATGTATGATAGACTGACTGCCTATGAAAATCTAAAGCTGTTTGCCAAGCTCTACAATTTGTCCAAAGACCAGATGGAGAAAAAAATTGATGAACTTTTGAAGCTGGTGCACATGGAAAAGTGGAAGGACAAACAGATTGGCACTTACTCTACTGGCATGAAACAGCGCATTAATGTTATTCGAGCACTTCTCAATGAGCCTGAGATTCTATTTCTAGACGAGCCAACCCTGGGACTGGATCCGCAATCCACGGCCGAGATTAGGGAATTCATTCGAAAATTAAACACAGAGCTCAATACAACAATTATTCTGACGACCCACATGATGGTGGAAGCTGATATGCTCTGCGACCGCCTGGGCATAATTGACAGGGGAAAGATTGTAGCACTGGACACTCCAGAAAATCTGAAGAAGATGATTTCCGGCAATGACAATCTGGTCACAGAAATGAACATTCCAAACCTGACAAACACAATGGTCGAGACTCTCCAGGCCTGTGAATGCGTGAAAACAATTTCCAGACTAGACAATACAAAAATCAAGGTTCAGGCAAATGGTGACGATGCTTTTGACATCATACTGGACACAGTCCGAGCCGGCGGCGGCAAGATTACCTCAGTGAAGAACCTTGAACCAACACTGGAGGATGTGTTCCTGCACATAACTGGCAGGGAAGTTCGGGACCAGGCAAATGTGAAGCAAAGAGCTGAGAACAGAGGTCCTGACGGCCACAGCATGGGCGGCGGCGGAAACAGGAGGGTGAGATAAATGAAAGCAAAACAATTGCTCAGCCACTCTGCCTGGATATGCTGGAAAGATCTTCTTGAATTTGCCAGGTCAAAGATGGCCCTTGTGATGCTGCTTCTGATGCCGCTTTTCATGATGATAATGGTCGGGTTCATTTTTCCGGACTCGGCAGCAATGATGGAGGATGTTCCAATTGCTCTTGTTGACCTGGATAGTGGTCCAATGGGTGAAAATTTCACCATGCAGCTTGAAGGTTTGAACGAACAAACAGGAATGATGGTTCTTTCAGGTGCCACCGACATTGAAGATATACGTACCCAGATTTATGCGGGAGATATTGACGGCGGCATTGTCATACCAGCAAATTTCACCCAGAACATTATGGCAGGCCAGCAGGGAACAATAATCATAATGACCGACCAGTCAAACCCACAGCTTTCTATGCAGACGCAACAGGCACTCTCATACGTAATAGACGAAATGGGCACATATGCAGCAATAGGAATGCTCAGTGCCTCGGATTCAAATACAACACTAGCCACAGTTCAGCCATATACTGTTGAAATTGAAGACCTTGTTGAGGGAGACCCCAGTTACTTCCAATTTGTTGCTCCAGGCATAATGGCCATGGTGGTCATGATGTCTTTGATGACTGGCCTTCCGCATGCAATATCTTATGAAAAGGATACTGGAACACTGGACGGAATGCTGGTGGCTCCAATCCACAGATTGGCAATCATCCTGGGAAAAGTGCTGGCACAGACAACACGAGGCATGATTCAGGGGATTTTAATCCTCCTGTTGGCTATGCTTTTGTTCGGAGTTGTGATTTATGGAAATATTCTGATTGTTCTGCTGATTATGCTCCTTACGGTGCTGAGCTTTGTCGGCCTGGGAATACTGGTAACATCTTTTACAGACAAGGAGGAAACAGCGTCCATGATAATGATGACAATGATGTTCCCAATGATGTTCCTGGGCGGGGTATTCTTCCCAATCGAGCAGATGCCAGGGTTCATGCAGACAATTTCCAGCGTGCTGCCATTAACATACGCTACCAGCGCAATGCGAAAGGTCATGATTCTGGGAGCCGGAATGGGCGACATAACAACCGAAATACTGTTCATGGTGATATTCGGCCTGGTGTTCCTGTTGATTTCGGTGCCAATGTTCAAGAGGGCCATGAATAAATAATATTGAACTTAATGAAAAACAAGAAAAGTGCCAGATAAACAGAAGATTACAAATCAACTGGCACTTTATTATCATCTGTCATTGCAGAGCCGCAGGACCAGCAATTGCCGAATGTATCATACATTATTGCACGGCAGCCGGAACATTCTACCCAGGACCCGTTCTGACTTCTGAAGGTTTCAAATGTTGGTTTTTCCATAGTATCATATTCTTCCATTTCCATGAAAGGCAAATTTGGCTGTTAGAATATAAGGAGTCGCAGAAAATTCTCAATTTTGATTATCAATACCGATAATTCCTGTAAACTACCAGGCTTTGCCTGTATGTTTACCTATATAGGCCATACACCTAATTTCTCGAAATCCGATTGATTTCGAGTCGCTATGCTGGAATACGTTCGGTGCATGGCGAACACCCCCCCTGTGCAGTTACAAATCCATCTACAATATCGAAAATAAGTTTATACTTGATAAACAATATCAACACGATGCCAGAGGAGAGAAGGTACAAGGACAGCAAGATATACGGTTGTTTTGTTCTCAATCGCCTAGTCTCTGAGCTTGGCATAGATATTTATCAGTCTAGCCTGGAGGAAAAGCTGGATTTACTTTTACAAGAGCATGCAAAGCCCCTTTCAAAAGAGGACATAAAGCATGAGATAAAATCAAACCATTACATGACAGAAAAAGTAATTGGCTGGCTGAAAGAGGATGGGTTCATCAGGATGGAAAAGATTGACGGCAGATATAGAATTTTTATTACAAAGGAAGGAGTTCTACATATCAGGAAGTTCAATGCATTCTACAATGAGCTTTATCGGGAGCAGATAAAGGAGCATTATCGGTTCCGCAACATGCCTTATTGGTTTGATGGGGAATGATTAGGGCCATTGCTCAAACCGTAAACTCCATCCTCTCCGAGGAATAGACACACACATCGTCATAATAGTCCCTTATGTAGAAATCCACTGACACGTAATATGTGCCTTCCGCATAACCGTCAGTATTGATGTTTTCATTTAGAGCATGGGTGCCGCCTGGAGAGACCTCGATGAATGTCTCGGAATTATTTACCTGGAAATAGCCGTCCATGAGCCAGGTGTCTATCTGGTCCCCGGTGGAATTGTAGATGAAATAATAATATTGGAATGTAGCCTCATAGTATATTGTGGTCCGCTGGATGTTCTTCACTTCTATCTGGAACTCTGTGCCGTCAGGGCTCGGGTTGACCAGAAATATTCCGATGTCATTCTCGTACAATGGTTCGGGTCTCAGGTCAAGCCCCTCATTGCCAGGTTGGAATAACAAGTATGATATCATTGATATTAGAATTATTAGGATCACCAGTATTATTACAGGCTTGTATCTTGGCGTGGGGCGATCTGTCTGAGCTTTCTTTTTCTGCATTGCGGGAACCTGGAGCCGCATCGGACAATGGATGTAAATATGTTGTTATGGAAAAAAACAATCATTGCACCAGATACGGAATAAAATCATAACTTCCTTCGGTCTCGGAAACAATCTCCATGGCACAGGTTAATTTTCTGGATTTGTGTTTCACTTCAATGCCATTGTTCATTACAAAGTTGTACGCATCGTCTGAAATAACCTGGTCCTCAGCCCGTTCCCAGAGTGCGATTGCACGTACTGGCGGGATTCCGGTACGCTGTGTCACATCCTCGATTGCCATTTTCAGTGCCTGGAGATCTTTTAGCGTGGGTGGAGCATCAAACTTTTTTATGTAGGCTGCAAAGCCGTGCATTCCCATGCCAGTGGACTTCCACATTCCCCCTGGGGGTTCCTTGAGATATGCGTCAAAACTGTATTGCATGTTCTGGCCGTGGACGATTCCAGGCATTGCCACTTCAACTTCTTTCCTCTGGAAGGCAGGAATGCTTGCCCTGAGGTATGTAACCAACCTTTCGGTTACATTACTCCCCTTTGGAGCGTAGACCATTGGATCCATCTGTCGAACCGCGGTAATAGCCCTCTGCCGGGCCACAAAATACTTGAAAAAATGGTTGATTCGTTTGAGCAGGATAAGAGATGTAATACCCAAAATGAACAATACCAGCATTATGAGCATTAGGAAGAGATTTCCCTGTGCAAGAAATACCAGCCCCAGCAAGATATTGATAATCAACCAGACAATAATGAAAGCAGATGCATAACGCACAAGGTTCTTGATGTTCGGGGCCTGTTTTGCCACATCTTCCGATAGATCAAATATGGCAGATATAGGGTTCTCAACAGCTCTAACATCCTTTTCCATACTACTAAATTCGGTTTTTTGGTATTTAATACCCTCAGAAACATTGTGCAGGAAGAAGTTTCCTCTGGTCTATATACCCCTCATCCGGCATATTTCTCTCAACAACAAAATTGGAAAACTGAAAAAATACAGGAGGAATAAAAAATGAAAATGATAGCTTTCGGGGCGGTCTTTGCTGCCCTTATGTTGGGACTGTGCGCCTTCGGACCTGCAACTGCCAGGGCTACCGAAGTATTGAGTATTGAAGACCATCTGGCCATAGAAGTTGGCTCCACCACCGAGTGGGAGGGAGGCGACTATGTGGCTCTGAACATGACCAAGGGAGATTCAACTGCCTGGTTCGGAGTTGTTTATGGAAATGAGACACACTCGAATTCAGTAACTATTGTTTCAGCCCATCTAAGATTCCTTGGCGGCGCCGAGATAAGAAACGAGGATGGGGCAATGATGGTTCCTGCAACTGGAATTCCGGTTCTGACAGTATACATTCAGAAACTGGCAATGCTTATCGAGTTTAGTGATGACGGATATCTTGAACCGTTCAGTGGCGAGAAGACCGGTGCTGGAAATGGATTGTTTGACTTCGAGAATGCAGGCGGAACAATTGATGATTTTGCACTTGGTTCAATGGAGCCAGTGTATAAAATAGTAGATTTAAACAGGTCATGGGAACGCTCAGAGATTGAAGAGACAAAGACACTTGGAACAACTGAGAAGGAATGGACCTTCACACTGAGCAATAAGAATGTCATGTACGATAAGATATGGGACAATGAGCCAGCAGAGAATGATGATGGTTCAAGGGTCGGAACAGAGGCTGACGGTAAAGTCCATGATATTGCCTTCCAGTTTCATCTTGGAACAGTGCTGGACGAGTATAATGTCAGTGTTCCATGGTACAGAGTTACATACGCAGACGACAAGCCAGTTGCCTCATCGGAGATAGAATCCAGAACCTACACCGGAACAAGCCTTACTACTGAATTCAAATTCGACCACTGGATAAAGGACTGGGACTATGAATCCAAGGATAACTTGCTGATGCTGGAAACTGTAACTGCCTTTGGCACCTTCATACCGAACTTTGTCCAGAGCTGGATGGACGTCCAGTTCCTGAATACAACCGCTGAAAATGCTGCTGGAATCGCAGAGATAGAGACCTTCACCGGAAGCGAGGGAGACGTCATGGCAACCGATACCATACCTGATGAATCAACCCGCCTGGCCAAGGACAGTGTTATATTCAAGGACAACTGGCAAAAGGTTGGCGAGATGAACTGGGTAAGCAATGTTACAGTTGACAATGAAGAAAAGGAAATGTACTTCCAGATTCATGCCGGTCAAAATATCGACTGGGCCGGGGAGAATGATGATGGATATGTTCATGGAATTCTGTTCCTGGGCGGTTACATCTACCCAATGGGACATGATATATTCCATGACCCCAGCTATGTTTCAAATGCACTATTCCTGGACATAGGAGTTAACCTTGACCCGCTGAATGTATTAGGCAGCCTCATTGGCCTTTACATTATGGCTGGTATTGTTGTTGGAGTGGTAGTGCTTTCGGTGATGACAATCAAGAAAACCTCAACCCCAAAATGGTAAACAATCAGCCCAATAGGCTGTATGTTTACTTGTATAGGGCAATTTTTTGCCCAAACTTCCCAATGGGCGGCACCCACCGCCCTTTTTTATATTTTTAATTTCAGAACATTATCTCAATAATCAATAGTATTTTCTACTTTCAAGTTCATTTAGGTTTCTGAGGTATAACTCTGGAAACATTACCATCCATGCACAGCATAGTAGGCCGAGAGAATGAGCTCGAGGTCTTAAAGAAGCAATTATCCCGGGCCATGACCAATAATGGCAGCACCACAATAATTTCCGGTGAGGCAGGAATTGGAAAGACAAGACTTGTGGATGAGTTCAGAAAATATGCCGAAGAAAACAATGTGACCATGCTTTCGGGCCAGGGGGCCATGGACGCAGTTCATCCATTTCTAATATTTACCCAGGCACTTGATACAAGGGATTCAGACCCTATTTTTCTTGAGAATGAATACACATTTTTCAATGGGGTTTTTGCCATAAATCGAGGAGGACTGTTAATTGGCCAGGCATCACCTGAAACACAAGACCTAGATGCAGACATTTTCGCAGGCATGCTTTCTGCGGTTCAAAACTTCGTTGCAGACAGCTTTGATGCCTCTGGTGCCATGGAAGCCGGACTGGGAAGGCTGGAATACGGTAATATGAAGATTATCATCAAACATGGCCAGCATCTTTTCCTCACAGGAATATTCGAGGGAGCCGAACATCCGGACATGGAAATGATGCTCAAGAGAACGGTTGACAGAATTGAAAACCAGTATGGCCAGATGCTTGAATCCTGGAGCGGAAATATGAGTCAGGTTCATGGGGTACAGGATGAGATAGAGGCAGTTTCCAATGCCAAGTTCCTGGTTCGCCGGGACCTTGAAGGCGTGAAATTGGAAAATGAGAGATTGAGAATCGCCAACCTGGTTTATGAAAGACTGGCTGCCATGTCCAAGGAAAGGCCACTGCTGCTTCTCCTCAGAGACCTTCACTGGGCAGATGAATCATCCCTGTTTGTACTGAATTATCTGGCAAGGAATATCAAGGACCAGAATATCATGATAGTAGGAACATGTCGGCCTGATGAGAGCAATAGTCTGAAAGTCACAATTACAAAAATGCATGAAGAAGAATTGATAAATGATATAGTTCTTGAAAAGCTTGGGCCAGAAGAAATAATACGGCTCATTGACACGGTAATCTCACCAAATAATTTTCCAGAGGAGTTCCTTAAAAAAATATCAAGCCAGTGTGAGGGAAATCCATTCTTTATTACTGAAATGCTCCGGCATATGATGGCAGAGGACTGTATCATCATGGAGGATGGAAAATACACCATTACAGAAGCAGAATACTCCATCCCAGGCACAGTGGAGGAAGTGGTTCACAGAAGGCTGGATAAACTTGAGCCAGATGCAATGGCAATGGTAGAGTACATGGCCTGCATTGGAAGAGAGTTTAATTGCAATATTGCCAATTCAATTCCATCATTGAAAGATTCAAGCCTGGCAATGGGGAAACTTCAGGGCATGGGCATCATTGAGATTTCAGGAGATAATGCATCGTTCACACATGCGCTTTTCCATGATATTACATACCAGAGCATTGGCAATCGATGGAAAAATACCTATCACAAGAGCATCGGCGAACATTATGAATCTGATTATTCTGGCATACTTGGCGAGGTTATATACGAGCTGGCCAGCCAATTTTCAAGAAGCAATGAATTTCAAAAAGCATATGATTATTCAATCCAGGCAGGAGAGAAGGCTGAAATGAGTTATGCTCCCGAGCAGGCAGTAATATTCTATGGCAACTCTCTGAATGCTCTGGATAAACTCAAGCTTGGCACAGATAGTCAAGATAAAAATATTCAGATCCTGGAAAGACTGGGAGACCTGGAAGAGCTTATGGGTGATTCAGATAATGCCATTTGCACATTCAAAAAGATAGAGGAGCTGGCAAAGGATAATACAGTCAGGGCAAGAGC